>WGEI01000521.1 GCA_015492875.1 Anaerolineae bacterium
GCACAACCCACGCAAAAATAGCCCCAACGATGAAGAGCACTGATACTGGGGGAATTGACCAGAGCACAAAACGGCGCTCTTTTTGGGTTAAACCGGGCAAAACGAACATCAAAATCTGATAGGTGATAATCGGAATGGCTAAAATAGCGCCAATCATCAACGCCACACGGAAGTAAACCACGATGCCACTTGTTGGACCTAAAGTCACAAGCGTGCAGGACTCTCCAGCTGGCACAACACGGCAATAAGGTCCTTTAAGTGCCTCTAGCACGGGGCCAGCGAGGAAGAAGCCAATCGTCGTACCCAGTACAAGGCCAATCATCGCGCGGAAAAAGCGCGTGCGTAGCTCTCGCACATTTTCCATGAAATCCTCAAAGGTCATGGTGTATGGCTCATCGGAGGATTCTAGGGGGTCTGTTATTGCCGCTTCAGTAGGCGTAGAGCTTGTTGCGCGAGCATGGGCAATGGCGGTAAATGGCGCGAGGATTAAGCGTATGGGGAAAAATAAGATAGCGCGTACCATACGAGAGAGGCGTTTAATCATAATAAAGCTCCTCACTCATTCCGTGTGTGGTGGGCAGACCATGTACCAAAACTTGAGTTCTCTTCTTCGTCGGGCGAAGTCGTGGCGGAAGAATCTGTTGAATCCGCGCGCCCCCATGTCCCTAAATCAGCGGCGTTTTTATCGGATGCAGTTGCAGGTTGCGTCGGTTTAGCGTTTTCATCAATGCGCGTATCGGGTAAGTGAACAGACGCTTGTTTAATAGTCTTATCCACTTCTTCAAGGGGTTCGCGAACAGGGCGGGCTGCAGATTCAATCGTGCGGCTGATTTTGCGATTAAGGTCGGCGCGGGTAGGTGGTTTATCGGGCAGTTCAATATCAATTCCAGATTCGCGCAACCCTTCCTGAATAACCCGCATCACATCTGCCCACATATGGCGCAGATAAGCCATAAGCCGCCCTAACTGATAGGCCCAGCGTATCATGCGTTCTGGCCCAGCGACAAGTAACATAATGATGAAAATAGCAACTAGTTCCCAACCGCCAACGCCTAAAATGTTCATCAATCCACCTCATCTGGATCGGATTGTTCTGAAATTGCTAAATGTTTATAGTGTTCGCGCAATTGGTCTATATCTTCAGCAATCGCCCCTAAAACGCCATTGACAAAACGGGGCGCACTTTCTGAACCGAACAGGCTGGCCAGCGTTACCGCCTCATGAATAATGATACTGAAGGAGAGGTGGGGACGCGCAAAAATTTCATATAAGGCCAATCGCAAAATGTTGCGGTCGATAATCGCCAAATCCATTAGCGGGCGCTCTGGTGCATATTTTTGAATAAGCTCGTCGAGTAAAACGCGGTGCTCATCAACCCCAAAAACCAGATTGCGCGCGTATCGAATAATTTTAGATGTGAGTATAGGGCGAGATTGGACATGGGCATCAATGACTTGTCCAATAGGGTGCTTGGTAGAATCCAGCTCATAGAGGATTTGTAGGGCAATACGACGAGCGGCGCTGCGATCCGTTGGTGGCTGCGGGTGCTCTATGACTTCAACTTCTATGTCTTCGTTTTCAGGGTCAAATTCTGGAAAATCATCCATCACCATATCTCACAACAGCAACTCGTCATACCAATACCATAATGGGGAAGTTTACAAGAGATTAGAAGCTTTTACTATGCGGAATCCCTATGACAGCAATACCCGGCTATACACAAACACAGGAGAAACAGCATGAACCAGTATGAAATATATCTGGCAGAAGAGCACCGAAAACGGATGGAAGAAATCGCCGAGCAAGAACGCGAACTGAGCACAATACGCAAAGAAAGCGGCGAAAAGTGTGGGTTAATCCAGCGCTCGCACAATCGGGGACGGCAAGCCCAATAGTTGTTAGTGAAAAAGGCCTCATCTAGCTAGGTGGGGTCTTTTTCCCTATAAAAGACATCTTCGAAGAAATCTTCAGTATCTAATAGTTCCATACGATCGGTCGTATCTCTTGGTAAATCCGGGATGCGGGGGCTATATAGCAAACCGGGACGATCGTCATCTGGCAAATGTTCTTGCAGATGTAGCCAGCGATTAAGTTGGGCGCAAAGTTCGGCGCTAAAGATGAAAATAGAGGCCATGAGATATGCCCAAAGCATTAACACAATGACCGTAGCAATACCCCCATAGACAAATTGAAAATTGGCCAAGTTGGTTAAAAACCAATCAAAACCCTTTCGCGCCAACTCCCATCCCAAAGCACCAATGAGAGAGGCCGTCCATACCGCATCCCAACGCACATAGCGGGTGGGCACATAACGGAATAACAGCGCAAAAATGACAATATCCAGACCAAACGGCAAAAAGATTGAGCCGATCGTTATCCAGATGCTGGGTGGCCCCGCCGCTGCTAATAAAGCCGCTACAAGTCGTAAAATACCAGATGTGATGAATGAAGTCATCACCAACATGACCAGCACAATAGCCATCAAAATGGCAAGCAGTCGTTGACGCCACATACTACGGCGAACTGGTACTTGAAAAATTGCCTCTAAAGAGCGGGTGATGTTTGAAAACAAGGTTGAGCCTGTCCAGATGAGGACGCCCAAAGCCGCGATACCGAAGGATGTGCCCTGTTGCAGCGCATCTTGCACATTCGTTTGTAAAAGCGAGATGGTATCTGGCGGTAGAAATAAGTTGAGGGCGCTGGTAATTTGTTCCTGTGCAACGGCAGGGCCTAATAAAGAATTGATGATAACGGCAAAGAGCAAAGTCAATGGAAATACGGATAACAGTGAAAAATAGGCGAGTGACGCCGCACGCTCGGTGCCATTTTGCGAAAAATTGGCAATAGCACGCCAGATATAATAAGGTAAAGCGCGAGTTGCGGGGCTGCGACGAAGCCACCAACGACGGGCGACTTTGGTATATTTAGACAATCTAGACCACATCCGCTTATACCTCATTTAGGATTATGACGATGAAGACACCTGTAATTATTTTCGATTTTGGCGGCGTTATCATGCAAACTCATAGCCGCATTCCCCGCCATTCATGGGATACACGCTTAGGCCTCAAGATAGGCACTGTTGAACAAATCGTACATGGCAGCGAAAGCTGGCGCAAGGCACAGCTAGGTTTAATGAGCGCAGACGACTATTGGCAAGATGTCGCCAATCAGCTCAACATTTCGCAACAAGAGCTGATGCAATTACAACAGGATTACTTCAGTGGCGACAAATTAGACCTCTCGACCATCAACCTCATTAAGCG
>WGEI01000522.1 GCA_015492875.1 Anaerolineae bacterium
ATTTCTATTGTTTCATCGACAATATCGATATGCTCTAAACTGCGAACGATGGCTTCAACAAGGTCGTCGATATAGATAGGGTGAAGCGCTATTTCGCCATGTCCCGGCATGACAAAGAAAAACGGGTTCACACTGAGCATCATGGCGATATGGTTAATGAAGTGGTCTTCTTCGCCGAAGACGATGCCAGAGCGGATAATGGTATAGGCAAGACCGCTGGCACGAATGAGTTCTTCAACCTGCCCTTTGATTTTCAACAATGTATAGGCCGAAGCGGACGACGCGCCGAGATGGCTGGGAATGATGATGCGCCCGATACGGGCGGCACGGGCGGCAGCGATGAGTTTGCGTGTGCCATTGAGTTCGATGCGCTCTAAATCTCGAAAGCGCCCCCACCATTGTGCATTTGCCAGATGAATGACGGTATGCACGCCCGCCATAGCGCGAAAGAGCACTTCATCATCTAACAAAGAGCCGATGATGACTTCTGGGGCATTAGGCGCTTCTGTATCCCATGAAATATGATTAGTACGATGTTGAGAGATAAGGCAACGGACAGGCTCGCCCTGCTCCATCAGACGTTTGACCAAGTTACGCCCGATAAACCCCGTTGCACCAGTGAGTAAAATCATAAATTGCTCGATAGATGCTTTCCACATTGAGGCGATGCGACAAGCATTATAGCACGGAGACGGTTTGATAAAAGCCCGTACAAAACTGTAACGATTATATCGCTTTGGGGTTATGGATATTGCAATGTGATAAGAATATGAACATATTGAGCCAAAACTCGATTGAATGGCGGCAGTATGTTATGCTTGATGCACTTTGAACTTCGCGACAATTACATTGAATAAAAAGTCAACAATTGCGGGGAGGTAACCGTGAAGCAACGTCGGGTAGTCGTCACCGGTATGGGTATTATTTGCCCGACCGGCAACACCGTTGAAGAAGCGTGGAGCAACGCCGCAGCTGGAAAAACAGGTATTGGATATATTCAGCGATTTGATGCTTCGAACCTCGAAAATCGTTTTGCAGGTGAGGTAAAGGGGTTCGACCCTGTTGCGTTTTTAGGGCGGCGCGATGCCCGAAGAACAGACCGTGTCACACAATTCGCCGTTTATGCTTCACAGCAGGCATTAGAAGATTCTGGGCTAACTGTCACGCCAGAAAACCGTTACGATGTTGGCTGTGTGGTTGGGACGGGTATTGGAGGCATTGAATCGCTGGTTGATGGTACGGAGCAATATCGGAAAAAAGGGCCTAAGAGCATTAGCCCTTTGCTTGTGCCTATGACATTGCCAGATAGCCCTTCGGCGCGGGTGTCGATGCAGTTTGGTTTGCGTGGGCCAAATTTCTCCATTGCAACAGCTTGTGCAACAGGCAATAACTGCATTGGAGAGGCGTTTGAAATCATCCGTCGTGGGGCGGCAAAAGCGATGCTAGCGGGAAGTACAGAAGCGGCCTTAGTTGGCATTACCATTGCCAGCTTCAACAATATGACGGCGATTTCGCGCCGTAATGATGAGCCAGAACGCGCCTCGCGGCCATTTGATATTGACCGTGACGGGTTCGTGCCCGCAGAGGGATCGGCGGTTTTGGTATTGGAAGAATTGGAACATGCACTAGAGCGTGGGGCGAAGATTTACGGTGAAGTGTTGGGGTATGGCCATACCTCAGATGCATATCATGTCACAGCGCCACTTGAAACGGGCGAAGGCGCAGCGAAAGCGATGGAATTCGCTATGCGTAGCGCTGGCATCACGCCTGAAGATATTGACTATATCAACGCGCATGGTACGAGTACCCAACTGAATGACAAATCTGAAACGAAGGCAATTAAAGATGCGTTGGGTGAGCAAGCATACAATATCCCCATCAGCTCGACGAAATCGGTGACCGGCCATTTAATGGGCGGTGCAGGTTCAGTAGAAGCGGTGTTTAGCCTGATGGCTATACAAAATAACTTTGTGCCCCCAACCGTCAATCTTGACAATCAAGACCCTGAATGTGATTTGAACTATACGCCACATGTTGGTATTGAACATCATATCGATATAGCGATGAGCAATTCATTTGGGTTTGGTGGGCATAATGCGGTGTTGATCTTTGGTCGGTACAATCCTAATGGCACACAAGCGTAACAATTCGGCTCAAGAGCCATCCTATCGCCGTTCATATGCCCATATCATTGGTTGGGGCATGGCCGTTCCCGAAGAGCGGCTGACCAATGAAGACCTAGAAGCCATTGTCGAAACTAGTGACGATTGGATTACGGCACGAACGGGCATTAAAGAGCGGCGCATCGCTAATGAACGGGAATCAACTACAACGCTGGGTTTTGAAGCGGCGCGGCGCGCGCTTGAAGTCGCGGATGTGCTACCGCAAGAGCTTGACTTAATCATCGTCGCCACCTCAACGCCGGAGAGCATTTTCCCCAGTACGGCCAGCCTGATACAGGACCGACTGGGGGCGAGTAAAGCAGGGGCGTTTGATTTAAGTGCAGCCTGTAG
>WGEI01000523.1 GCA_015492875.1 Anaerolineae bacterium
GTTGGTGTGTTGCCAAGATTGCGCGCTACCCAATAATCAATCCATGTCGAAAAGGCGATGAGGAAAATATAGCTGGCGCGGCTAAAGGCGTAGAAGATATAGCTGGCAATGAGTAGCAATATCCAGCGGCGTCGCGACGGTAACAAAAAATAAAGGGGGAAGACGATGAAGGCGAAAATGACGAATTCTATAGAGATGAATGACATATCATTACCGCATTTCTAGGCTAGGACTATGATGCGACGCATTATGCACAATGAAGAGCGAAACAAAAAGGCAGAATACCCCCTGCCCTTTTGTTAAGCTTGTTAGTGTTTACGAGGTCGCTTGCTGGCGCTCTTGTTCACGGGCTACTCGATACCACTCAATCACCTCGCGCAGGCCGTCGCGTAGGCTGGTCGTCGCCTTGAAGCCAAATTCGCGCTCGGCACGGCTGCTATCAACCTGACGGCGTGTCTGCCCATTGGGCTTACTGGTATCCCAGCGGATTTCACCATCAAAACCGACGAGTTCAGCGATGAGGCTGGCCAAATCGCGGATGCTGATTTCATAGCCACTGCCCAAATTGACCGGTTCTGAGCTGTTGTAATAGGCCGCACCTAAGGCAATCCCGCGCGCGGCATCCTTCACATAGAGGAATTCACGGGTGGGAGAGCCATCGCCGAACAGGACAATATGGTCTTCGCCCGCGTCCATCGCTTCCATCATCTTGCGGATAATGGCGGGAATCACATGCGAGCTTTGCGGGTCGAAGTTGTCGCCGGGGCCATAGAGATTGGTGGGTAGTAGGTGAATGGCGTTATAGCCAAATTCCTGACGGTAGGCTTGCGCCTGTACCAGTAGCATCTTCTTGGCCAAGCCATAGGGCGCGTTGGTCTCCTCTGGATAGCCGTTCCACAGGTCTTCTTCCTTAAAAGGAACGGGTGTGAATTTGGGATATTCACAAATCGTGCCAATGCCCACAAATTTAGGGATGTTGTAGCGACGGGCGTATTCCAGCAATTGCGTGCCCATCATGATATTATCGAAGAAGAAGAGGCCGGGGTGCTCTCGGTTAGCGCCAATGCCGCCGACAGTTGCGGCAAGGTGAACGACCATCGTCGTATCGGGATAGTCTTCATAAAGCTGGATAATCGCCTCTTTTTCGCGCAGGTCATAGTCTTTTTTGCGCGGGACAATGATGTTGCCAGCCCCTAGCTCTTGTAAATGCGCAACGAGGTGCGCGCCTAAAAAGCCACTGCCACCAGTGACAATGACGGATTGGTCTGCCCAATTGAAGGATTTTTGCGACATAGCCTATCCTTATCATGTAGAAACAGGTCACGCTATTGTAGCATGACCTGTATGAAGAGTTCTAGATTTACACCTGAGGTTTTGGACGCTGGCGGCCTATTATTCCCCGACTTCTTCTTTAGCTGGGGTGAGCACAATAGGAGCAACCATATCGCCAAGCAGGCGCTCCATGGCGTCGGTATGGGCGCAAATATCGCGCTGCTGGAAGTGCTCGCAATCGCATTGCCAGCTATTATCGCTATATTGCACGCGGTGGACGCTGTTATCGCCATCAATGCGGGCGCTAAAGGCGACGAAGCGGATGCGTTCGGTTTCTTCGGCATAGCGTGTGGCCTTCTTTACGTCGCTGACGATATTCTGGCCAGAAGCGTAAGGGGTTGGGTCGCGCTTAAGCATCACCGAGAAGATTTTCTCTAGCGCCATGATATGGGGGCAAATCGCGTATTTCTGGAAGCCGGGGCAACTGCAATGCCAACCCTCTGCGCCTAACATGGTGGTATAAGTATCGTTGTCGCCCTTAAATTGCAGTTCAAAATTTTCAAATGTGACGCGGTGGGGTTCGTTGGCATATTGCTTGGCTTTTTGAATGCGGCTGATGGTATTTGTGTCCATATTGCAATCACTCCTTTTTAAGCTAGCGCTGACAATGGATTTTCTGAAAATAAAAAACACGTGGCGTGCTTAGTCCCACACGGCCACGTGCTTACGTTTCTAGATTGAACTTTAGGGAAATTATCTTCACGGGTTTCCCTCCTACTGGATATATTAAGTTTAAGGCAGGGTTAAATCCTTGTCAAATTAATTTTGTGATTCAAACACAAGACAAATGTCATGGGGGGAGTGGTGTATCGTTTTCGGTTGCGTTTTCGGTTGAAAGAGAAAAAGATGTGAAAACCAAATCGGCCTCGATGATTAGCCCTGAAGCAGGAGTTCCCTATGTAACAGTCGAAGTTCGTTTGATGGGGCGCTGCCCCAACCCCCGCAAGGGAGCGAAGCCCCCTTGACCCCATTGGATTTGAATACGGCTGGCGAGAACGTTACAATTATCTGTTAAACGTAATAAAAATTGGAGACACAAATGGCGTACTGGACTTCTATATATTCAGGGGAAACGTGGGATAAACTCCTGTCAATGCCCGATAAATTCATCGGCGCACCCTAAAGCCGTTGGTCAACGATGCAAAGGATAAAAGTGGGCGATATTATCTTCGCGTATGTCACGGGCATTTCTCGTTATGTGGCCATCATGGAAGTGACGGGCGCACCATTCAAGGA
>WGEI01000524.1 GCA_015492875.1 Anaerolineae bacterium
ACCTAAGTCATAAAGCATTTTTCAAAGCTATTGTGGGTTGCGCTTGATGTCGCCGCTATCATCAAGCGCTTCCGGCTTCAGCGAGGCGTTCGGGAGAACTGTCCTCTCCACCGGCGTTGGGTTCCGGTGACCCACGCACCGTACCATTTCCCGGCATCCACCTTACTAGTGGGAGGTCATCATTGTTGATTAACCTATGCCTATTGTTCCATATTTAACAAATAAGGCGTAGTGAGGAATATCACTAGTAACTAAGGATGAATGTCATACCAATACTTAAAAATGGGTTTATGAGACGGAAGCCATGTCTGAAGCGCTGCTTTTAGGTGGCGATTTCACGATGCAAGAGGCGGGCAGCGTGAGGATGAACTCTGCCCCTTGCCCCTCTTGGCTTTCCGCCCAAATTTGGCCACCATGCGCCTCTATCGCCAAACGGCAAAACGCCAACCCCAGCCCGACGCCCTTTTGCCCGCCCCGATGCTTCCCACGACTGAACTTATCAAACACATGCTCCAGCATATTATCGGGAATGCCGGGGCCGCTATCACGCACGCTGATGAGTAGTTCGCCATCTTGCATCGTGGCTTTCAGCCAGACTTTGCTATTGGTCGGGGTATATTTGCTGGCATTCTCCAACAAATTGAGGATAACGCGGAGTAAGATGTCGCTATCGACTTTGATATATCCGGGCAGGTCATAAGAAAAATGGGGGATGATTTCTTGCTCTGCCTCGTGGTAAATGGGGGAAACCAGCTGAATGGCCTCGTTGAGCAAGGCGCGCAACTCGGTTTTTTCTGGCTTGAGGATGTTATGCCCATCTTCTAGGCGCTGAATATCCAGCAGACTATCAACCATCCGCTGAAGTTGGCGGGTACTACGGAGCGCCAATTGCAACAAGGTGGGCACGAGGCGGTTGGTATGGCTGGCGAGCACTTCATCCAGCTTGAACAAACTGCCACGAATGTTTTGCAAGGGGCCGCGCAAATCATGGTACACCATTGCCGAAAGGTCGCGCCGCAACTGCTCTAGCTCCATTTGGGCGGTAAAATCGCGCTCCACCCACTCCAATACATCACGGTCATCAAATTTGATGCGGCGGGTACGCACCAAAATGGGGATTTCCTGCCCGGTGGCGGTGATGGCAATCGTGCGGAAGGCCATTTCTTCGCCCTGCTCTAGCATCGTATTGCCCTGCACATTCACCACAGATTGATCGAGGCGGTGAATGCGCGAGATGGGCATCCGCAATAGCTCGGAACGCTCATAGCCCAACACATCGCAGGCCTTGCGGTTGGCGTCAATGATATAGCCCTGTAAATCGGTGAGCAGGATGGGGTTAATGGCATCATCAAACAGCGTTTGATAGGGCAAATCGTTTTGACGCGCATCCCGATAATCGACAGCATTACCAATCGCCGCCGCCAAAATTGCCGCCACTTCTTCTAAAAAGGCGATTTCTATTTCGCCAAAATAATCGACTTCATTATGCAATAGGAGTACAACACCCAACACATATTGCCCTTTTAGCAGGGGCACGCCAATAGCAGAGCCGCCCTCTGGGGCAAAGCTGGAATCCAAATTTTGTGGCCAGCGGGGGTCCGTTTGTATGTTGCGGATAATCACCGTGCGGCGGCCATATTGCACATAACCCACCAGCCCATGGTCTAATAAAACGTTCCAAACATCAGCTTTGGCATTATCGCCATCAGCAGCATACACAAAGGCATGGTCAATTTGACCATCACCCTGAAATGTGATAAGACAACCATGCTGAACTTGAAGGGCTTGCGCCGTTTGGCTAATGGCAGTGCGCAAGGTTTTATGAATATCTAGACCTTGCTCGTGCAGGGTACGGGCGATACGGTAAAGGGCTTCGAAGTTCTCGCCACTCATCGGCTAATTCCTCATGCAGTCAACTTTCCCCCACGACATTTCTATTGTAACGCCTGCACGCCAGAAGAAGTATGAAGATTTTATGAACTCTCCTTAAACGTGCCCTCGCTTAATAGCAGCTATCAGGCGCTGTACCGCTAACTGCGGGTCGTTGGGATTGTAACGAATCTTGGGCAGTTCCTTAAAGCTGATTGGCAAGCGTTCCACTCTCTTATACATGAGTAGTATAACCGGTTTTGCCCGATTTAGAAAACGGTTAATACTACTCTTGATGTATGGCGTTTCTAACGCCGCGCGAGAGACTACCACCACCATAATCGCACATTCCGCCAAGGCCTGATCAATCGCCAGCGCCCACTCCTCGCTGCCGGGGGTGAGGTATTGGTCGACCCATGCCGGTATCGAAGCCTCATGGAAGCTCTTATAGAGGCTAGAGACGAAATCCGACCAATCATTTTGGGCATAAGCGATGAATACATGCCCTTCAAGTTGCCCCGGCTCTAGGCCAATGCTGGCACGAGAAGGGGTATGGTCGTCGTTATAGCGCATCAGTGTCGGCGTTGGTAAGGCCGGCATCGTGCCCCAAGTGGTATCGTCCCGTTCTTCCTCTTCTACGGCAGTATAATGAGTGGCGGTGGTGCTGATTTTCTTGTCGTTGTCTTCAGCTGGATGCGATGGCAAGACTTCGGTATTAATGACTGACTGTAAGCGCTCTGGCTCGTGAGTATACTGCATACGCACCATCGTGCCGATTTCAATCATATCGCCAGAATGCAAGGTCACTGGCGCTTTGAGGAACTTGCCATTCACATAAGTACCATTGAGCGAGCCAAGATCTTCTATCGTATAGCCCGCGTTGGTGAACGTGAGGCGCAAATGGTGGCGGCTCATCTCTGGCTCTTGAATGACAATATCATTATCCAAATCCCGCCCAACCGAGATAGTCAAGCCATCGAGCGGGTAAACCGCCGGCTCGTTGGGCTGCGAAGCAATATGAACGATAAGATAAGGCTGTAGGGCAGCAATATCTTCCTCAGTGGCCGCAACTAGGTCAGCCGTCTGTGTGGTATCATCGGGGATATATTGAAACGTGATAGTATCCCCCAACTCGATAATTGCCTTTTCCCGTAACAGCCAACCATTCTCGTCAACAGGCACACCATTGACATATGTACCATTACTAGAGTTGAGGTCGGTAACACGATAATGATTGCCCGTGCGAATAAAGCGGCAATGCTCACGGCTCACTTCGTTATCATCGGTAATGATAATATCATTACGGCGGCCACGCCCTATATTGATGACATCGTCGCTAAGTTCAAACACTCTACCCGGATTAGGGCCTCTTAACATAATTAAACGGTGCATGATTTACGCCTAATAAATCAACTAATAATGCCGGAGCTTAAGTTCATTTTATCAGAATGCGGTAAGTGCGCAAAATAAAGCTGAATTAATTTTATAAAGTTGTGACATTTCTTTTACATTCGTTTGTTATTTTTTACGGCCTGGACGCGGGTTAGCAA
>WGEI01000525.1 GCA_015492875.1 Anaerolineae bacterium
CTATTGGGCGTCATGTTCGATGTTAATATATTCAATATCGGCCCATTGCGCGTTATAGCAGCGGTCGTTGGCGCCATCATCGCGCTTTTAATCGCTTATATTTTTGCAACGTCTCGTGCCCGACGACGTACTCTATAAAGGTGATAGTTGATGGCAGATGAGATGAACGACACTCCCACACCAGAGGATACCAAAGATAATCGTTGGTCAGTTAGCCGCATGGCCATCATTTTTGTTGGCGCGTTTCTTGGCTTACAACTGCTCATTTTTATCGTTGGGCTTGTTCTCGCCCTTGCCGATGTGCAAGTTGCTGGTGCAGTTATCAGCCTTTTCCGTGATTATGTCTTACTTGTTCTCGCTTTAGAAGGCGTCCTCATTATCGCCGGCTTAGCAATTGTAGCCGTTCAAGTTGCCCGTCTGGTCAATCTTATCCGTGCCGAAACGCGCCCCATTCTCTCCGATGCCCGCGAAACCGTTGGCACATTAAAAACCACCGCCGAGTTTGTTGGCAAAGAAATGCGAGAGCCTGTTGCCCAAACACGCAGCTTCATGGCCGGATTAACCACCTTTGTGCGTGAACTACTGGCTATCCGCCGCTTAATTCGTCGCCGCCCGCCTGCCGATGAAAATGGCGCACAACAAGAACCCGTTACTGAAGATAGCGCTCAAGATTAGCGCCCTTCAAGTTTTTGCAATGCGTCGCCTAAATGCTCAATAATATCGCGCGCGATGACACTGCGGCTTGTTTTAGCGCCTCCTGCCAAAGTGCCGCTTAAACCATGCAAATAAGCCCCTGCAACAGCCGCCTCAAATGGCTTCGCCCCTTGTGCCATTAATCCTGCAATTATCCCCGCCAAAACATCGCCTGTTCCAGCGGTTGCTAGCGCATCCGTCTTGAAGGGTAAAACAACTAAATCGCCATCGGGTGAAGCTATCAGTGTGTGTGCCCCTTTTAATACCACCACTACGCTCCATGCTTCAGCTTTTTGACGGGCTAATTCCCAGCGCTGTTTTATCACGTCTTGAGTATCTACCCCTGTTAGTCTTCCCATTTCTCCGGGATGGGGCGTTAAAACACAAGGAGCGGATACACGTTCCCACCAGTTAGGAATTGTGGCTAATAAGTTGATACCGTCCGCATCGATGACGCTTTGGGGAAGGGGGGTATCCAGTAAGCGCTCAAGCAAATGCCGTGTTGTCTCTGCACGCCCCCAGCCAGGACCAATAAGCAGCGCTTGGTAGTTAGCCAAAACTTCGCTCAGCGTTTCATAGGCCGCTTCTGAGGTAAATCCGTCTTCCGAAGGTAATGGTAGCCAAGTCGCTTCAACATAATGAGGCGCTAGTGCTTGAACAACTTCCCTATCCGTGCCAATGGTTACTAAGCCTGCGCCCGCTCGATATGCCCCCAACGCCGCCAAACCCGCCGCGCCAATATAATGGCTACACCCCGCCAAAATAAGGGCCTTGCCAAATGTCCCCTTATTGCTATTCAGCGCTCTTTGGGGCAGCATTGCACAAACATTTTCCCCATCCGCCACCATTGTTTTAACTTGAGATAGTTCTGGTAATGCTTCAGGTACATCAATGGGCGCAATACTGAGTTTCCCCACATGGCCAGCTCCCGGAAAGTTAAATAATCCGGGTTTAGCCGTGATGAAAGTTACCGTCTCATCCGCCATGAGGCTGTTAGTATCAATATCTCCAGTATCACAATCCAAGCCGCTAGGGCAATCAATCGCTAAAATAAGAGGCCTGCTTGCGGGTTGTTCTGGCTCTTCAGGAACTACGACTGCTCTTTGGGTAGATTGTCCCTGTTTCAGCACTCGTTTAACCGTTCGTAAAATCCCCGCTACCGTGTCTCTCAGTGGCAAGCGAATGCCAATGCCAAATAGCGCATCAATAATTAAGTCAGAGCTGCTGATAAGGTTCTTTAAGACACGCTTATCGCTATCCTCTTCGGCATAAGCAAAAAATAACCCTAAATCCCGCGCTAAACGGTAATTTTTATCCGTATCATCCCGCCTTTTCAATAAATAGAAGCGCACTTGATAGTCACTATTCTGAGCGATATGTCGCCCTGCAACTAGACCATCCCCGCCATTATTTCCGGGACCAATGAGCACCGTCACTCTAGCTTCTCGCATCCCCTTCAACATAGCTAACGCTCGCATGGCTGCCGCCCGCCCCGCATTCTCCATCATCTCTTCATAGCTAATGCCACGCCCACTTTTCGCTGCCTCATCCGATGCCGCTTCAATCGCACGCATCTCTGCCACTGTGACCACTTTGTACATCGCCACACTCCTACTCCCTGAAATAACCACTATTTATGCTAGCGATTAACCATCAAAAAATCGAGCATTGCGCCCGATTTCTTGGTGTCGTATTGGGATAATTTGGGATAAATTGGGTTTTAATCCTAGTGGTCTCGCTTGATAACCGACCATGCTAGTTTGGCCAGTGCCGCCTTTTGGTCAGATTCTGGCAATGTTTCTAGGCTATTAAGCGCGATTTGCACGAATTGCTCTGCCTGTTGAATGCCTTTTTCGATCGTATCGCCATCAAACGCTTTGCGCTTAATATCATCCATTGGCGAACTTTCAGGTTTTTTTTCGCCATTGAGCGCTGCCGCCAACCCTTTTCCTTGAGTGAGGTCTATACCTGCCGTTTTACCAAGCTGCGATTCATCCGCTGTCAGGTCTAGAATGTCATCCACTATTTGGAAGGCCATCCCCGTTGCATAACCAAAGTTGCCCATAGCTTGAACAACTGCTTCCTCTGCATTGGCCAGTAGCGCGCCTAACATGGCCGCCGCCTTGAACAACGCCGCTGTTTTTAGGGCAATGATGCGCGTATAGACCTCACGTGTGAAGGTTTTGTTTTTTACCGCCTCAGCTTGCAGGGTTTCACCTTCGACCAATGCTACTGTGGCATCCGCCAGCACCATATTGAGGTCTTTATAGGGGGACATTAACTCATATACTTTAGTGAACAAAAAATCCCCAGTTAATAGGGCGAATGTACGCCCCCAAATGGCGTTAATAGAAGGCCGCCCCCTACGAACAACCCCATGGTCGTTAATGTCATCGTGGACAACACTAGCCGTATGGACTAACTCGACTGCCGCAGCAACAGGAACGGTAATATCAATATCACGCCCCCCACAAGCGAGATATGTCAGGAATAACATGCGGGGGCGGATTCGCTTGCCACCAGCCTCAAGAATGTGGCGGCTGGCATCTCGTAATAGCTCAACCTCGCTCTTCTGCGTGATGGCCATCATTTGGGCATCAACGGCTTCCATCGCACGTTGTAGCAATAGAGCAGGAGAAGAGGCTTCAACCGATACATTGCCAAACGTCTGCGGGGCCTCTTGCGTGGTCATAATTTGGGAACTCCATGTAGCCGGGTATTTGTGATGGTTTGTGACATTGGTAGCAGTTTCAGGGTTTCACCTGTTGATAATTTGTCCTATCAATAACCGCCTGTCGCGGTGCTTCGCACCAATAATACCGAAGATACAGTCTTATTGTAACCGTGACCATCTAACGAATTTTAATTGCGAATTGTATCACAAACCTCTCTGATAAGCAGGGTTAAATTAAATGATAAACTGGCAAAATGAACCAGAATTTGCTCCCCTGCTGTTCTTTGCTATCTACATGGATAGATGTGCCATGGGCTTCTAGAATTAGTTTAACGAGTGCCAAACCGATGCCGGTGCCGCCATAACGCCGCGTAGATGACCCATCCACCTGATAGAATAAATCGAAGATGACATCTAGCTTGTCTTTGGCGATGCCAATCCCTTTATCGGATACTTCAAATTGAATATGGTCATTATCTAGCTGCCACGCC
>WGEI01000526.1 GCA_015492875.1 Anaerolineae bacterium
GCATGCCAACGAAAGCAGCGCCACCGACCAGTAAGCCCGTGCCAGATTCGATTTTCAAGCGGCCAGATACGCCGCCTGCGCAACCTACCAGCAGCGGGGTGAAGAAAGAATGGCAATTGCCAGATTATCGCACTTTGCTGGTTTCGGGTTCTGAGCAAGACTTTGACCGCGATTTCCTCTTACAACGGGCGCGCATCATCGAAGAGACCTTGAGCGCTTTCGGCGCGCCGGGCAAGGTGGTTGAGGTGAATACGGGGCCGGTGATTACACAGTTTGGCGTTGAGCCGGATTATCTCGTCAGCCGCTCTGGTAAGAAGCAGCGCGTCAAAGTGAGCGCCATCGCCCAGCTAGATAAAGACTTGCAGCTAGCGCTTGGTGCGAAGTCTATCCGTATTGAGGCGCCTGTGCCGGGTAAGGGCTATGTCGGCATTGAAGTGCCGAATGAAGAAGCCTCGCTGGTGAGCTTGCGCGATGTCATGGAAAGCCCTGAGTTCAAGAAGATCGATTCTCCGTTGGCGATTGCGCTGGGGCAAAGCGTAGATGGTACGCCCGTAGCGGCAGACTTGGCATCGATGCCGCACTTGCTCATTGCTGGTACAACGGGTTCTGGTAAGTCCGTCTGTGTGAACGCGATTATCACTAGTTTGCTGCTACGCAACACACCCGACCGCGTTAAGTTCATCATGGTTGACCCCAAGCGCGTTGAGCTAACGGGCTATAATGGCATCCCCCATTTAGTGGCGCCCGTTGTGGTAGAGCTTGAGCGTATCGTGGGCGTGCTGAAATGGGTCACCCGCGAAATGGACGACCGTTACAAGCGCTTCAGTAATGCCGGCGCGCGTAATATCGAAGACTTCAATAAGCACCTGCCGCCAAATGAAGAGATAATGCCCTATATCGTGGTGATTATCGATGAGTTGGCCGACTTGATGATGCTCGCACCCGATGAAACTGAGCGCGTTATCACCCGCATCGCCGCCCTCGCCCGTGCGACGGGTATTCACCTCGTGATTGCGACACAGCGCCCATCAGTGGATGTCGTCACAGGTCTGATTAAAGCCAACTTCCCGGCACGTATCGCCTTCGCGGTAGCTGGCGGTGTCGATAGCCGCGTCATCCTCGACCAACCGGGCGCAGAGCGCTTGCTGGGGCGCGGCGATATGCTCTATATGAGTGGCGATTCGCCCGCGCCATTGCGCTTGCAGGGTGTGTTCGTCTCCGATATTGAGATTAATAACATCGTCCGCTACTGGAAGATGCAAGCTGTGGGCATGGAGCCACAGAAGAACATCTCCGAACTTGTGCTAGAGCGTAGTGGCGGCTTTGGCGAAGCATCGCGCAACGTCACACCACGTGGCGAACGAGTGCGCCAACAAGCGTTCTGGGATGCTGCGGAAGATGACGACAAGAGCCAAAGCGATAGTGACAGCGGCAATAGCAAAACTAACGGGCGTAAAGACCCCAACGAAGATGAGCTTTACGAAGAAGCTGTCGAGCTTGTCAGGCGGCTCAATAAAGCATCAGTGTCGCTATTGCAAAGGCGGTTGCGCATCGGGTATACCCGCGCTGCCCGCCTCATCGACATGATGGAAGCGCGGGGCGTTGTTGGCCCACCAACAGAGGGCAGCAAGCCGCGCGAAGTGTTAAAACACAGCGACTAACCTCAAAAGGGGCGGGCACAGTGGCTTGCCCCTTGTCATTTCTTCATTACGAAAAATAACCGTACTCTAACGCCCATCTCCCACCTTCAATAGAAAACTGTATTACAATATGGTTAAATTGGGTGGTTTGGAGATGTAAAACCATGACAACAAGACCGATTGACGTTATTCAGCGAGAGAACGCTCGCTTGCATCTAGAAAACCGTCAGCTAAAAGAGGAAGTGCGGAACTTGCGCGCTTTCGTCGGCATGTTGAACGATTTACACCACGCTGGTGAGCGCGTTACAGATGACACGCAACTCCTCCCGCTATTACGTCGCATTTTGCGCCAAGCCATGAAGTTGCTTGACGCGCCAGACGGCTCTTTGTTATTGCTAGATGAAGAGACCAACGAGCTGGTATTTGTCGTTGTATATGGTGCAATGGAGAACCAATTAATTGACTATCGTATTCCTGCCGATGAGGGCATTGCTGGCTGGATTATTCGCAACCGCCGCTCCACGCTTGTTCCCAATGTGCGGCTCGATATGCGTTTCTATCGCCATGTTGATGAAGAGTTCAAATTCAACACACAATCCATCGCCGCCGCGCCGCTCATTGGAGACCGCCATATCTATGGTGTGATTGAAGCGCTCAATAGACCCGGCGATAAGCCCTTTACAGAGGAAGATGTCGCTTTATTAGAGCTGCTATGCCGCGCGGCAGGGGAATTGCTGGCCGATATTGCCAACAACCGTACCCCTATGCTAGCGCCTGAAAAAGCAAATGGACACTGAGTTACCGCCGAATAGCGTCGATAAATCCGTTCCGGTTGAGGAACTGTTGCCTTATGTACAGCGCTGGGTTATGCCATTATTGCTCATCTTTCCAGCGCTGTATATTGTGCTTCATGGTTTAGAGCGCTTTATCTACGGCATATTTGATGGACGCGTGCTGATATGGCATCTGGTGGCAATCGTTGGCTTGACTATCGGCCACGAGGTCACCCATGCTATTGGTTGGCTTGTTGCTGGCAGGCTCAATCCGCGCGTTATCCGCTTCGGCCTCGACCGCAAGACACTATCGCCCTATGCCCATAGCACTGTGCCGATGACAGCGCGCGCCTATCGCATCGGCGGCCTGTTACCCACATTAACGACGGCCATCCTGCCCGGCATCTATGCGCTCATGACGGGATATGCCCCCGCAGCGCTATGGGCAGCGATTATGCTGGTTGGGGCATTGGGGGATTTCGCCGTTATCTGGCTGATACGCGATGTCCCGCCGAATGCCCGTGTGATTGACCATCCCCAAAAAGCGGGCTGTATCGTCCTTAATAGCTAAAACAAAAAAGACGCCCGAAGGCGTCTGTATAGTCTTTCATTAACGTATTGGCACGGCGTCTATAGGCCCGCGCACTGTCACATAGGGCGCGTAAATCCAACCGACAACGCCCTCATAGCGCACTTGATACCAGAAATCACGGCCACCCTGTACGGTACGACCAATTAAGGGCATCTCTGCGCCCCATGGAATCACCAATAGGCGAGAGGTGCGCACGCTGGGGCGAACGCGCAAGTTCATATTGGCGCGGGTTACGGCAGTCACGCCAACATCTGGCGCGCCGTCAATCTGGTCAAATACCGTGATTTGCTCTGGAATGACGACGCCTTCATCACGAACGGTGAGATAACGCCCAGAAGCCCAACCCGTTTGGTCGCCGACGGTGATGAGA
Source organism: Anaerolineae bacterium (assembly GCA_015492875.1). Taxonomy (GTDB): domain Bacteria; phylum Chloroflexota; class Anaerolineae; order Aggregatilineales; family Phototrophicaceae; genus S146-30. Next base: position 3,376 of record WGEI01000526.1, read on the forward strand.
TACCAAGTGAAGATGCCTTCGCTACGGTTCAATGCCGAGACGGGATAGCTATTGCCGGGGCGCGCTACAGTAATCAGCGATGCGCCTAAATAGGGGCCAGTGCGCACGGCCAAGCCACGAACGGTATGTACCTCTGCGGTGGCGACAGGTACGGATGTTGGCGTGGGGCCGGGGTTACCTGTACCAGCGACGAACCACTGCACCTGCACAATCGCACCGACTGTATCCGGTGCGGCAGGGTCTACATATTCCACAATGAGCTGATGATTGCCCGCAGATATGAACTGTTGGTATGTCACTGTGGTTAAGGGGTTTGCGCCAAACTGGTCAACCACCAACGAGCCATCGATATAAAGGCGTAAGCCACCCTCAAACGTCAGGAAGAAGTCATATGTGCCTTCCACAAATGTTTGTGTGGAGACAAAACGCACCGAAAAGCCATCAGGGTTAACAGCTGTCATGACGCGGGCAGCGCCATCATCAACGGGCGAACCCGTGCCCCATGTTTCGTTAATGCCGTTGGGATATGTGCCAGTATCGACGATAGGGCCGCTTAAGTCCTCCGTGTTATAAAAAGAGCCAACCCAATTCGTACCAAACTCTGCGCCAGCAGGCGCGATAATCAAAATTGCTAGGATGATAACAACTAAGCCAATTAAACGAGCGTTTTTAAGAAACATATCTCGCTCCAATTATCCTGACCAACAGGTTTCATCTTATATTATAGTTGAACGCGACAAAATTGCCGCGAACGTGTTTGAATGTTAACAAATACTGACACGGAATAGCCCACACCGCAACTTTTTGGCGGTGTATAGCGTATTATATAAGTAGAAGGAAAACATAACATCGGGGAATGTAAGCCATGAACGATAAAAACAAAAACCAGCCCAATGACTTTGAAGAACTGGTTAATCAAACTTTTCAGCAAATCCGCGAGTTAATTCATCAAGGCAACGCCCGCCATATCGTCGTCACCACGCAAGAGGGCGATGTCGTTCTGGATACAACGCTGACGATTGCCGCCGTCGCCACAATCGCCATGATTTTATGGACAATGCCACTCTTGCTCATCGCGGTTGTCATCGCACTAGCCACACGGGTGCGGATAGATATTGTGCGGGTGATTGATGAGGTAGAAGAATCAGAAGTGCTGGACGAAGAAACCAGCTATCTCAATATTGAGGAAGACGAGCAAGAATCGATGTACAATTAGGGGCACGGGAAATTGCGCCCTGTTGTATCAGGCCTCCATTACGGGCATGGTAGTGCGGGCTGTTTGTAAAGCCTGTAGTAACGCGTCGTGCACGCGCCCGTTGGTCGCGACTAAACGCCCACTACGAAAAGCCTGTGTTGCATTCACGCCCTCATAATCGGTGATTTTCCCGCCCGCTTCAAGCACGCACAGCGCGCCCGCCATTAAATCCCATGAATGGAGTTTCTGCTCCCAATAGGCATCAAAACGGCCAGCGGCCACATAGCACAGGTCTAACGCCGCAGAGCCAAGACGGCGGATGCCGCGCGTTTGGCGCATCAGTGCCACCCATTCGCGCCCGTTGTTCTCTTCGCTCGTCCACTTATCATAGGGGAAACCGCTCGCTACAAGGGACTGCCCCAGTTCCGCCGTTGTGCTCACCTGAATAGGCTGGCCATTGAGGGTTGCGCCGTGGCCTTTGCTGGCGCTGAACAGTTCATCCATGATGGGGTTATAGACCACGCCCACCAACGGGTTCATGTTACTATCTGCTAATGCGATGCTGACGGCGAAAAAGGGCAACCCCGCCGCAAAGTTGGTCGTACCATCCAGCGGGTCTACATACCACACATATTCGGCTGCGGCTAAAGGAACGCCATACCCGCCGCCCTCTTCGCCAACGATGTGGTGCGTCGGATAGGCCTTCAATAGCGCCTCTGTGAGCATCGCCTCAGAAGCACGGTCGGCCTCTGTGACCATATCATAAGCGCTGGACTTGGTGCTGGCGGTGGTTTTGCCTAAGTGCGATTTGAGGATGTCGCCGGCTAGGTGGGCGAGTTGTTCGATATGTTGCTGAACCTCTGCTAAGTTCAAGGTGGTATCTCCGTGCGTCTGTTCCCGAAGTGTGCAACCTTCGGCGGCCATTATCGTATAGGATAGTAGACAAAGACAGGGTATTTTGGAGGTATTCTGTGGAACTGCTTATCATCGTCCTAGTGGGGCTTTTCGTCCTGTGGCTATTTTCGGTCATCACCCAAATTGCATTTGTGGTGCTATTGCCGATTTTATTCTGGGCGCTGGCGGGTTGGCTGGCTGGCCAGTTTGTGCGCGGGCGCGGCTTTGGGCTGTTAGGGAATGTGGTCTTAGGGCTGGCGGGCGGCTTCATCGGGCATTTTTTGTTTGGCCTAGTCGATATTCGTGGCAGCAACTTTCTCTCGGAAATACTGATTGGCTCTATCGGCGCGGTGGTGCTCATTCACCTTGTGCGCGCGCTGGGGAATAAAAACTTTGCCAAATGATGGTGTATGTAATCCCTGCAAAAAAAGAGGAAGGGTTCGCCAATTTCACCCTTCCTCTCTCCGCTTCAACTAGGGCTGAATGAACCCGTATATCATCGTGATAGCGTGGCCATCATCTAGCGCTAAGGGGGCTAGAGCATTTGAGGATATATCCATCATATAAGCGCGTTGGCCATCGGAAAAAGCGACGATAGAAGGCGTTAGCCATGTCATAAAAGTGGCTATGGTTTCCCCCGCTAACGTGAAGATGGGGCGCACATCAGTCGTGGTCAAATCAAGTAGCTTTATCTGGTTGACCACAATCAGGCCGTCAAAACTTATTTCCTGATATAACACATAACGGCTATCTGGCGATATGCGGATATTGCCCGTGAAGGTATCATCATCATATTCATCGAGATATATTATATCGCCGCCGAAAGCCCGCACGGCTAAATCCCATTCGCTAGAGGTATCATGCACCAAAAAGCGCCCATCTGGACTGAGATAAGTCCAATAAGGGAAGTATGCATCGGTATCCCATGAGGTGACTTCTAAGGTTTGCGGGTCGATGAAAGTTGGGCGGCCACCATACACTTCGAAATACGCCGAAGCGACACCCCAAGGGATATAGCGCAACACCACTTGACCATTCACCCAACCGATTAAATCTACAAGGGGGAATGGCCAACCAATTTCGCTGCGCCACACCTCCCGCGCGTTGCGCCCGCGATTATCCGTCACAACTACACTATAGAGCCGTGAACAATCGCTATCTTCATCACAATCAAAAGTGGGGGGCGTCTCTGTTTGGTCATAAAGCCATGCGATGGCGCTATCATCGGGCGCAACTGAAAAATTGACGAGTTCGCCCTCAACTTGCAACGGGTCAAAGGATTCCATTTGGGCGTGAGCATCGAAAATTAAAATGCCATCAGGCAAAACTTGCGGAGCATAAAC
>WGEI01000527.1 GCA_015492875.1 Anaerolineae bacterium
ACTATCCGCTTTTTTTGTTCATCGGCGCAACGGTGTATAATGCCCCTATACTCTCGTGGTGATTTTGAACAAGGAGCGTATGCCGTGCGTCGTCTGATGAGTGTATCCCTGATATTGCTGGCCTGTTTATTAGCCATGACTTGGCTACAAGCGCCCCTCGCTATGGCTCAAACTGGACCCCAAACGACTGAAGAGCCGCCCGCCCAACCTGTTGGCGAACCCACCCTGACGCCAATGCCGCCATCTGAACAACCGCCACCAACGGAAGAAACGCCTAATTTATTTGGCAACGCTTTAACGGTGTTGATTAACGCGCGCAACGATTTAGAGTTGCTCGCCACTTCAGAGCTTGGGCGCGATCGTCCGGAAGGCTGGAATGGTAGCTTGGACATCAATGACCCACAACTGCCGCTGTTCATTCGCCTAGATTTAGAAGTATTGGCGCGGACATTGTTAGGGAGCGACAGCCGTCCAGAGGGGTGGTTTGGCGCTATCCCTAGCTCGATGGATGCTATCGCGCGTGATATTCGCCACGATTTAGAACTGTTGGCGGATGCGATTTTGCCCCCAGACTTCCGCCCCCCCGGCTGGAGCGGTGGCGAGCCACTGATGCGCTGTGACCGCAGCGTGCAAACGCTGGTGCAACTATTGATACAAGGCGGCGTTTTCACCCCTTCCGTCGACCCTGCCGCGCCAGATTACTGCCAGCAAATTGAGCTAGAAGCCACCCGCTTTGCAGAAGTGAACTTGCTGAGCAACCCTAAAGCGCAAGAGTTCGGCATATTCGCCTTTGACCCCTTCGCCACGCCACCAGCTTATACTGTCGTCACCGATTTCGCTGTCGCCTTTTTAGACCGCTCCGCTGTCAATCAAGTTGGCGTCATTCCTAACGGCACGGGCATCACCCCCATTGGCCGCAGCTATGCCGAATTCTCGAAGATGACGCTGGTGCAGGGCGATGGTTTCCTTGTCTTTGTCGATTATCGAGATACCAATTTGAGCGAAGATGAATGGCGCGATTTGCCCAATGCCGATACGCTTGGCGTTGAGCCATTCTGTGGCGCAGAGTGGTGTTTAGGAGGCTGACGTGAAGCTGGTTATCGGTGGCGTTGAACGCGAATTACAGAGCATTGAAGCCTTCCGCCAAGCGCATAACCTGCCGCCGAATTTCAGTATCGATCACTTTGAGCCAAAGGACTATAGCGGACTTGGCAGCATTGAGGGGGCGGGCGCAGAGATGAATAGCCTCTATCAGGTGATTATCGATACTGTGCCCGCCAGCCTCACCTTACCGCAATTAGTGACGCTGGTGGATGAGCTAGATTTGCTCTTTCGCGTGCGGCTTTATGAAATAAATAACGTCATCGGCCTGCGCACAGCCGAGTTAGAATTTGCGGTGGCGGGCTTCAGCGATGTATTGCATTCACTGGTGTATGCTGTGGCACACGCCAAAGCCGCCGCAACCGCTCTTCCCCCGTTCCCCGCTGTGTACGCTAATTGGTTGAATACAACTGTCCGCATTTCGGCCAATGTTTACCATTACCAGCATGAAGGCAAAGTTTGGCAGGTACAGGTGATCAATAATGCTTATGGGCGTATTGGGGTGATGGCTTCCTGTGGAGAGGCGATCTATTACCTGTATGACCCCACCCTTGCCTGCCCAGCAGAGGGCTTCATGTACCGTCTACTCGCCGATGTTGGCAACCGTATCCTCGCGGCGATGGAGGGATAGCAACACCCCCCGACATTGTCGAGGGGTTTTAGGGTGGGACGAACTATCTATAAGGGGAATGGTTCTTTTATTCGGAAACTTCTGGTGTCATCGGGCCAGTGACGACAGCATCGCCCACTTTCACCGGGCCATCCGCGCCTTCAACCTGCCCGAACTCATAAACTCCGGCCTCACCTGTATCATAGTGCAGCATGGGGAAGACAGTGTCAGTCAGGCCATCTGCGCTTAACTCAACGACGATGTTGCGGTTAACGCCAGCGGGTAGCGCTGTATAGCCGAGCACCGGGCCGGGCGCGCCGCCGTTATCGGCATGAATGACTAGCCAGCCATGTTGGTCAATTACCGCCTCGCTTACGGTCAATGTCGTGCCGGAGAGCGTGCCTTCATAGGTGATAGATGGCACAACGCTGATGGGGAATGTCACCACCGCATCGTCAACCTTGACGGGGCCATCTGCGCCTTCAACTTGCCCGAACTCATATTCGCCAACTACGCCCGTATCCACATGCAGCATTGGCCACACTGTATTAGTGATGTCGCCTTCTAGCTCAACCACGACATTGGTGTTCAAACCGGGGGCGAGGGGTGCAGCACCCAGCACCGGGCCGGGCGCGCCATCGTTATCCGCATGGACGACCAACCAGCCATCGCCTTCGCTGAGGACGCTACTAGCAGTAACCGTGTTCATATCCAGCAATTGGTTGCCCGCGCGGACATGTGGCACAGTCCAAATGGGGAAGGTGGCGACTTTGCCATTATGAATGACGGGGCCATCTGCGCCTTCGACCTGCCCGAACTCGTATTCACCCGCTGTACCCGTATCGACATGTAGCATGGGCCACACTGTATTGGTGATGTCGCCATCCAGCGCCACCGCTACATCTTCATTCAGGCCAGCGCTCACCTGTGCCGCGCCGAGTACCGGGCCGGGGCGTCCGCCGTTATCCGCATGGACGACCAACCAGCCATCCGCTTGGGCAGTAACTGCATCGGCCATCAGGGTATTGTCGCTCAGGAATTGATCATTCACGAGAACAACGTCAACATTGAATGACGGAGTGACAACTTTATCATCAACCTTGACGGGGCCATCCGCGCCTTCAACCTGCCCGAACTCATAGACGCCAACCTCGCCCGTATCGCTGTGCAACATGGCGAATAGCGTCGGTGTGGCGGATGCCGCATCGACAGAAACGGCCACGTTATAGCTCCAGCCGCTGTTGATAGAGCGGTAGCCGATGACGGGGCCGGGCGCGCCTTCGCCATTATCGGTGTGAATGACGATGAAGCCGGGGCCTTCACTATAAACCGCACTGATGGTGACTGTCCCATCCAAAATAGCTTGGTCACTCACCTCTACGGTTGGCGTGGCCATATCCTGCGCCAGAACTGGCAGTATTAAAACGAATACCATAAAAACAAGAACAAAACGTTTCATACCCTCTACACTCCTTAACTATGCGCTTATGCGCTTTTCATCGCGCGTCAATGTCTATAACGC
>WGEI01000528.1 GCA_015492875.1 Anaerolineae bacterium
CCGCCATCCCCCCCGCTTCAAAGCGAAATGCGTGCCCCATATTCCCGACAATCACCTCTGCGCCGCGTTCACAATGCGCCAGTACCGATGCCAGATTGCCCATTGTGCCGCTAGGTACGAATAAGCCAGCCTCTTTACCAAAGATGGCCGCAGCCTCTTCCTGCAACTGGTTCACAGTTGGGTCTTCGCCATAGACATCATCGCCCACTGTCGCTTGTGCCATAGCTTCCCGCATTTCTGGCGTTGGCCAAGTGACCGTATCGCTTCTTAAATCAATTGCATCCATGTTTTTCGCCTCGTTTCAAATACTCTACGCTTCTTCTGCCAATGCCTTATAGAAATGAATGGCCGTATCAATGCCCTTGTAAAACTGGTCAATCACCATGTGCTCATTAGGGGCGTGCAGGTTATCGGTATCCAAACCAAACCCCATCATCACAACGGGCGTATTCAATTCCGCTTGAAAGCCCGCAACAATCGGAATACTGCCACCTTCCCGCGAGAATATCGGTTCTGCCCCAAAACCCGCTTTGTACGCTTTGACTGCGGCTTGCATAGGCGGTGTGTTGATGTCGATTAATGCCCATGGCCCACTATCCAGCATAATAAGCTCACTATGCACAGTATGAGGCGTGATGCTGGCGATGTAATCCCGAATTTGTTCGTAGATGCGGTGGGCATCTTGCTTAGCGACTAAACGGCAACTCAATTTAGCGGTGGCCTTTGCGGGGATAACAGTCTTAAACCCTTCAGCGGTATACCCCCCAGAAATACCATTCACTTCTAAAGTCGGGCGCGCGCCAATCCGTTCTCGTAACGAATAGGTTGGCTCACCCCAAGGGGCAGGTGCGCCTGTTTTCTCTCGCCACTCTGCTAAATCTTCAGGTGTTTCAGCTAAGCGAGCGCGCTCCTCTTCATCTAGCGGCAATACATCATCGTAAAATCCGGGCACGGCAACGCTGCCATCTTCGTTATGAAGTTTAGCCACGATTTCCGCAATGGCTTGCGCTGGATTGTGTACTGTGCCGCCATACATGCCACTATGTAAATCGCCCTTTGGCCCGTTTACATGAAGCTCCATCGCCAAAATTCCCCGCAGCGCGTGGAGGATTTTAGGGCGGTCGGGCGCAGGCATGCTACTATCCGAAACAACGCATACATCAGCTTTGAGCTTATCTTTATTGGCGGGCACAAATGCGCTGATGCTCCGCGAGCCAGATTCTTCCTCCCCTTCCAGCAAAAATTTCACATTGATGGGCAAACGGCCTTCAGCTTTCAGCAACGCTTCTACAGCTTTGAGATGGATGAATAGCTGCCCCTTGTCATCAGTTGCACCACGTGCATAGATTTTTCCCTCGCGCTCCGAAGGTTCAAACGGCGCAGTTTCCCAGAGGTCTATTGGATCAACAGGCTGTACGTCATAATGACCATAGATGAGCACTGTCGGCGCATCATCACCAGCTTCTAGCCATTCTGCATAGACTAGCGGGTGTCCATCGGTGTCGATGCGCTCTGCCTGCAGGCCAATGCCTTTGAGATGCGCCACCAACCAATCCGCCGCTTGTGCCACTTGTTCTTTATATGTCGGGTCGGTACTAATGCTTGGAATGCGCAGAAACTCATGTAGCTCTTGCTTAAACCGTTCTCGTTCTTGTTGTGCATAGGTTAAAGCGTCACTCATTATTAAACCCTTCCTTCAGCTAATATGTGTATAGAATAAATCGCTGTTTCATAACGCGCGAAGCCATTTACACTTCTGTAGAATATAGCGGTTACAACTGTGTACGCGGCATGGTCGAAAGCGCGTCATTCACTTTTACGCTTCGAATGCTTTCGCTGCAGCTTGCCAAACATAGCTTAGCTGCTCATCTTGTGGTTCGTAGGGCAAGTAATAACCCACACGGCTGAGGATGCCCTCATAACGCTCTTTCACTTTATAGGGTAGCTCATCAGGCGGGGCGACAACAGCTATAGTTTCCAGCATTTCATCTGTGACTTCCTGCCACATCTCGCTCCATTGCCCTTCACGTGCCATCTGGCTGAGCTTCGCTTGTATGTCATCCCAACCATGCAATTGCATCACAGGGGCATAACTCGGCGTACTGGCATAAAATGCGATTTGCGATTTGGTAGCTATAGCACTGTTCTGCATCTCTTCACTGTTACGCCCTGTCACCACGAAGATAGCACAGGAAAGTTGAATATTGTCAGCGTTACGCCCGCCCTTTTTTGCGCCTTCACGGATGGCGGGCAGGGTCACTTCTTGCAAATAGCGCACAGTATGGAATGAATGTACGTGCATGCCGTCACACACTTCGCCCACTAGACGGCACATTGACGGCCCAACCGCCGCGACAAATATCGGTATATCGGGGTGTTCAATTGGGCCAGGGTTGAAAAAAGGCGTCATTAATGTGAAGCGGTAATGCTCACCCCTAAAGCGCAATGGTTCGCCTGTTTGCCATGAGCGCCAGATAGCGCGCAACGACTGAACATATTCCCGCATTCTTGGTACGGGCTTCGTCCATGCGGTGCTGAAGCGCTTGGTGATATGGGCTTTGACCTGTGTGCCCAGCCCTAAGATAAACCGCCCTTGAGATTGAGCAGTTAAATCCCACGCTATTTGTGCTGTTACCATTGGGCTTCTGGGAAAAGCCACCGCAATCGCTGTTCCTAACCGTATGTGCTCGGTAGCGCTTGCGGCATGAGTGAGGGGTAAAAATGGGTTATGGGCAGTTTCCGCCGTCCACATGCCATGAAAACCCATTTCTTCAATAGTTTTCGCCAATTGGGCAGCAGTATTTAAGTCTTTAGGAAAAACGGTTACATCAAACTGCATTATTCGCCTCATTAAAACGTTTTTTATAGGGGATTGTGATTATAACAAAATTGTTTGTTGTCCTGCGCGGTGGATGGACGGGTTTGGTGTTATAATCAAACGAAAGTCAACCACAAAAGACCTGCTTTTGTGAAGCCATATATAAATGAGGTGTGATATGACAGAGGGGCCTGCACCGGAGAAATTTAGCCCAGAACATCTTCTAACGCTTTACGAAATTTCTGGCTTGATGAACTCTAGCCTTGAGTTTGAAGAGGCGCTAGACAATGTCATGGATGCTGTCATGGAAGTGACCAAAGCTCAGCGCGGTTTTCTTATGTTGTCAGATGAGGAAACGAACAAGTTTCGTGTGCTTGTTGCGCGCGGTATCGATGGCAAAACGTTAGAAGAAGAGGGGTATAGTAAAACGATTGTCGGGCAGGTGGTGCAAACCCGTCAACCTTTGCTGACGAATAATGCCCAATTTGATACCCGTTTTGAAGCAGGTCAAAGTATTATTATGCGAGGTTTGCGCGCCATCCTTTGCGCCCCCATGATGGTGCAGGATAGGCTCATTGGCGTGATTTATGTCGATACTTCAATGCGCTCTGGTACATTTAACGATGCTGACCGCGATTTATTGAGTTTGGTCGCTGGGCAAGCGGGGCGAGCGCTGGAGAATGCCCGCTTATATCGTGTCGCGGTGGAAAAAGGTCGCCTCGAACGTGAACTGCAAATGGCCAGCGAAATCCAACGCAGTCTATTGCCACAGCAAATGCCCGCTGTTTCGGGGTATGAGATTGTCCCTTATTGGCAAGCCGCGCGTCAAGTGGCTGGCGATTTTTACGATGCCTTCACTTTGCCCAATAATACCTTTGGCGTTGTGATGGCAGATGTTTCCGATAAAGGCGCACCTGCCGCGCTATTTATGGCGGTCGCCCGCACTTTGATTCGCAGTAACGCCCATGCGGGTAGCACTCCGATAGACACTATCGCCCAAACTAATGATTTGATTTTAGAAGATGCGGATAGTGGCATGTTTGTTACCGTCTACTACAGCGTTTTTGAGCCAGATGGCAACAGCGTCCATGTCAATGCCGGTCATAACCCACCTTTACTCTATCGCCACGCCTCTAAAAGCTGCGAGTATTTGCCTATTGGCGGGCGCGCGCTTGGCTGGTTTCCCGATAATCCTTTGCAGGAAATTCATGTAGAGATGCAGCCGGGAGATTTGATTGTTTATTACACTGATGGCCTCACTGAAGCAGAAAATCCCCAAGGCGAGTATTATGGGGAAGAGCGCCTTGTTCACGCTGTCTTGAAAGTAGCAGGGCATTCCGCTCAAGAGGTGCGCGATTTTATTTTGCAAGATGTAGAAGCTTTTTGTGCTGGTCAACCGCCATTTGATGATTTAACTATGATGGTGGTTCGCTATACTGGTTAACGCAATAGCATACACCCATTCTCTGATTATTAGAAGAGGCTTTGATGTCTAATTCGCTGAATGCTACTAGTGGGTGGTCATCAACCAATCGTTTAGTCGTTCCTTTCATCCTTATAGCTATTGCTGTCGCTATATGGATTATTCGTAGTATCCTGTTATTGGTTTTTGCCTCCATCATTTTAGTCGTCTTCTTTACGATGCCGGTGCGCTTTTTAGGGCGTTATGGCGTTCGTCGCACGCCAGCAATTCTTATATCCCTTGTTGGGTTGGTGGTCTTATTTATCATTTTGGCCAGATTAATTCTCCCGTCGTTGATAGAGCAATTTTCTATTCTCGTCACTCAAGAAATCCCGCGAGGTATTGATGCGCTTATCCAATGGTGGAATAGCGGCCAAATTTACGACACTTTCCCCTTCTTGCGCGATGTGTTAGGCCCTGTTTCGGGGGAATTGCGCTTGAGTAATGAAGTGGTCAATACAGTCGTTAATCAGATTAGCAATGCGTTGGGGCAGGTCGGTACGTCTGTATTGCCTGTTTTGGGGGGCGTGGCCAACACTGTTTTGAGCCTGCTCATCATATTCTTCATGAGCATGTATTTCCTTACCGACCCCAAAGGATATGAAGAGGGCGTTATAAAGCTCTTTCCTTTATGGTATCGCCACCGTGTCCGCGAAATTAAAGACCGTATCGACTCCGCTTTGCGTGGTTGGTTGCAAGTTACTTTCATTTCTATGGTGATTACTGGCGCCGGGACTGCTATTGGCCTCGCCATTATTGGAATTGAACAATGGGTTGCCTTAGGCGTTTTGGCTGGGTTGCTGTCATTTATCCCCAACTTTGGCCCAATTGTCGCTTTGATTCCATCTATCGCTGTTGGGATTTTACAAGCACCTGAAAACGTAGGGTGGATTATTGTCGTTATTTACGGCGTTTCCGCAGTACAAAGCCAATTAATCAGCCCCTTGCTCGTTAACGAAAGCCTGAATGTCTCACCTGTGCTAGTGCTATTGGGGCAGATTATTTCGGGTATTTTCTTTGGCTTCATAGGCATCATGCTCGCTGTGCCGATAACTGCCGTTGTGAAGATACTGGTTGACGGAGTTTATATTAAAGATATTTTGGGGGATAAAGGTGAGCAGCCGCCTAAAGAGATATATATTGATGAAGAACTCACCGCCCCAGATGGCATTTGAGTATGAAAAAACGAATTTCCAACAAAACCAAAAACAGGCCTTGACTGAGCAATGCTATAGTGCTATAGTGTCGCGCGCTTGAGGAGATTAACAAACGGTCAAAGAGAGGCCGGGCGGGACTGCTAGGGGAGAGCTCTAGTAAGCCGAACAG
>WGEI01000529.1 GCA_015492875.1 Anaerolineae bacterium
ATTGATAAGGATGTGGCCTATCCCCTTTTAACAGGTTTAGTGACAGATACGCTAGGCTTTCGCACATCTAACGTCACTGCTGATACCCTTGCCATTGCACAAGCGTTAATTGCTGCTGGGGTTTCGTTGGCATCAGTGACTGAAAACGCACTAGACCATCGTACCTACGATACGATTGAACTATGGAAACGCGCTTTACCCTCAGCTCAACTTGATGGCGCAATTATCTACGCGACAATCACCCAACAAGACTACCAAGCCGTTGGACTTGAAGATGTAACCGATGGCGGCCTCGTTAGCTTCCTCGCCCGTGTGAGCGAAGCACTCATCTCTGTAGTATTCAAAGAGAAGGCCGATGGCGCAGTAGAGATAAGTATGCGCAGCCGCCCCGGATTTGATGTAAGCGGTGTGGCATTAGAGCTTGGTGGTGGCGGTCATCCACAAGCTGCGGGCGCGACGATTGAAGGACCGTTAGAGGTTGCCAAAGAGCGCGTCCTCAGCCTTGTGAAGAAAGCAGCGCGGAAGGGGAAGCGAATCGTTGTCTAATACCATATTAGGGGGCTTTTTCAATGTGGATAAGCCCTCAGGTATGACAAGCCATGGTGTCGTGGCAAAAATTCGCCGCTATATTGGCATAAAAAAAGTTGGACACGCCGGCACGCTCGATCCTTTGGCCACCGGCGTGTTAATCGTCTGTGTGGGCTTCGCAACGCGGCTCAGCGAATATGCCATGCACCAAACAAAGCGTTATATCGCCCAAGTGCGTTTAGGCGTGACAACGACCACCTATGACGCGGAAGGTGAAATAACTGCTGAGAACGATATTACCCATATAACACGGGCAGATGTAGAGAACGCTATAGCGTGTTTTATCGGCACAATCGATCAATTACCACCCATATATAGCGCTATCAAACAAGGCGGGCGCAAGCTCTATGAAATTGCTCGTGCAGGGGGCGATGTCCAACTGCAACCGCGCCAAGTGCATATTGACAGCATCAGTATCTTAGAGTGGTCGCCGCCTTTTGTCACACTAGATGTGACTTGTGCTTCAGGGACGTATATTCGTAGCCTAGCCCACGATTTAGGGCAGGCTTTGGGCGTTGGGGCTTATTTAAGCGATTTGCGCCGCATTGCCAGTGGCGCTTTTTCCATTGAACAAGCCACCTCATTAGACCAACTGTTGAGTACGGATTGGCGGCAATTTTTGCTCCCCCCAGATATGCCCTTACAGTCGTGGCCAGCCATAACGTTATCCCCTGCGGCAGAAAATGAGATTCGTCATGGCCGCCCGATAAAAAACATACAGACATTTTCAACAGATACACTTATCCGCGCCTATACAGCAGATGAACACCTTATAGCGATTTTGCGGGCGGATGGCACATATCTAAAACCGCATAAGGTTTTTTTGACATAAAGTTGCTACAATACTAACGCTGACGATTGAAGCTGCTTAATTGCAGGCGCACCCCTACGGGAGCCAACATGACGCACATTCGTAACCTCACAGATGCGCAATTAGAACGCCCCTCTGTTGTCACTATAGGTGTGTTTGATGGCGTTCATCGTGGCCATCAACATTTGCTCAAACGCTTGAGCGAGAAAGCGCGTGAAGCGCATTGGTTAGCAGTGGCATTGACCTTCTTCCCGCATCCCGATATTGTTTTGCGCGGTCAAGTTGGGCGTTATTATCTTTCCTCACCAGATGAACGTGCAGAACTTTTGATGAAGCACGGCATAGACCATGTGATTACACATCCATTTAACGAACATGTGCGCCAGATACGTGCCGCTGATTTTGTCGATATGTTGCTCAATCACTTGCAAATGCGTACTCTTTGGGTTGGTGCGAATTTTGCGATGGGATATAAGCGAGAGGGCAATCTGGACTTCTTGCGCTCACAAGGGGAGCAAAAAGGTTTCACCGTGGAAGTGGTGGATATGATGCGCACGGAAAATCCTGGAGAGGTCATCAGCAGTACCGCAATTCGTGAGCGCCTCTACACCGGTGATGTAGAAACAGCACACCGCTGGCTTGGGCGGCCTTATGCCGTTAGTGGAGAAGTCATCCATGGCGAAAAACGTGGCCGCAAAATTGGCTTTCCCACCGCGAACATATCAGTTTGGGACGAGCGTATTATCCCCGCCAACGGGGTCTATGCCGGTTGGGCGTGGCTAGATAATCAGCGCTATATGGCCGTGACTAACGTTGGTATTCGCCCCACCTTCGCCGGTGATGATGTCACCGTTGAAGTGCATTTGCTAGATTTCCAACAAGATATTTACGGGCAAAATCTCCGCTTTGAGTTTATCAAACGCTTGCGCCCCGAAAAGAAATTTAATGGCATCGAGGCGCTCATCGCCCAAATTAATGCCGATGTTGCAGCTGGGCGTGCTTATCTCACCTCACTAAATAACTAGTGCTTCTTGCCCTTCCCTTTGCTCTTTGGCAGGCTATATCCTAACCTTCGCGTGAGGTTGGGGTCTTTCCGCCAATTTTTCAGCACCTTAACGCGCAAATCCAATTGCACGGGCATACCAGTTATTTGAATAAGCTCTTGCCGCGCTTCACTGCCAATGCGCTTTATCATCTGCCCGCCTTTGCCAATTAAAATGCCCTTCTGGGACTCTCGCTCAACATAAATGGCAGCAGTGATTTCAACCCGATTTTCATACTCGCGATAGCTATCGATAACCACAGCCACCGAGTGCGGTATCTCTTTTTCAG
>WGEI01000530.1 GCA_015492875.1 Anaerolineae bacterium
GGTGTAGGGCGTGCGCCAACGATGGCCGCCGCCTATCTCGTGAGTATGGGCATGACTGTTGAGGAGGCGCTAGATGCCATCCGCAAAGTGCGCCCTTTCATTCACCCCACCCGCAAACAAATTCGCCGCTTGCATGAATATGCCACGTGGCTAACGCAGCAAAATGGCGGCTTTGCATGAACCTCATCTTTTGATTTACGCGCAAACCTCGTTTATACTTTGTGTGAAATTATAAATTAATTCAACATGGGGCTGCTTATGCCGCGTATTTTCATTTCCTACCGTCGTGCCGATAGCATCACCATAACGGGGCGTATTTACGATCGCCTAGTGGCAGAATATAGTGACCGCAATGTGTTTAAGGATGTCGACGATATTCCGCTTGGGGCAGATTTTCGTCGTGTGCTTGATGAAGAGGTGGGGTCTTGCGATGTGCTTCTCGTCATCATTGGTCCACAGTGGCTGACGCTAGAGGAAAATGGGCAACGCCGCCTCGATAATCCCGATGATTTTGTACGCATCGAAGTGGAAGCTGGCTTGAACCGCAACGATGTGCTGGTGATACCTGTCTTGGTCAAAGGGGCGGGGATGCCATCCTCTGCGGATTTGCCCCCCACTATGCGCGAGTTGGCTTATCGCAATGGTGCAGTCGTGCGTGATGACCCCGATTTCCACCGCGATATGAACCGCCTCATTAAGCAAATTAACGAATACATGAAAGCCCGCCCTAAAAAGGCCGTCTCTCGTCCGCCTGCGGTGGCGATACAGTCTCGGCCACAAACGCCGCCATCCAAAAGGCCTTCCCCGCGCCGACGTGGGGCGAACCCACTAGCATATCTCAGCGTTTTGGGGATAGTGGCGGTCATCGTTATGGCGATTTTGCTCGTGCTCTATGGAAATAACGGGAATAACGCCTCTTCGGCCAGCAAGCCTACCGCTTTTGATGGCGACAGCGCCACATCCGCGCCGCAGGATGATGGCTCTGATGATATGATTTTCCCTCTTGGCGAACCCATCCCAATTGGCGTTTTGTTAACCTCTGAAGATGAATCGGAAACGGACGATATTTTGCAGGGGATTGACCTTGCTTTAGCAGAGCATCCGATTGAGGTTGATGGTGAAACGATAGAAGTGCGTTGGGAAAATGCGGATAGTGTTTGTGATACTGTCGCTGTGGAAGAGAACATTTTCGCCTTATTGGAGATGGGCGTGGTTGGGTTCATTGGGCCAACCTGTAATGCGACTTGCCAGCGCGCCGCAGAAATTTTGCATGATGTGAATGGCCTGATGATTAGCCCCACTTGCGACGCAGCTGAACTTTCCTTTTTAGGCACGACCAGTTTTTACCGCACCATTCCGAGTATGGCAGATGTTGGTTGGTTGTTGGCAAAAATGTTTTTAGAAGATATGGAATTCACCGATGTGATTGTTATTCACGGTGATACCCAGCGTTCTATCGATGTAATGAGTGCTTTTGCCGATAGCTTTCGTGAAAAAGGCGGCACTATCTATACAGCGCTAGCCTTGCCCGATTCCCCAGATACTGATTTCACAGAGGTTGTCCAAACGATTCAGGAAAGTGGTGTAGATGCGGTCTATTTTACCGGTACTTTAGAATCTGCCGTTGCCCTCGCAGATACGATGTGGGATGTAGACGCTCAATTAGTATTGCATGGCGATTATGCGCCAGAAGAGTTTATCGAGCTGGCAGGGGAGTTTGCCGAAGATGTCTATTTCGTTGGCATTGCCCCGCCAGATAGTGATGAGTTTCAAGATTGGGTCAACCGTTTTAGCAGCGTGACGGGCGAAGAACCAAACCAACTCACGGCGCTCTATGCCTATGATGCCGCTACCATCCTGCTCAATGCAGTTAAAGATGTGGCCTATCTTGAAGAGGGTACTATCCATATCCCCCGCGCAGATTTTCAGGCTTATGTTGCCAGCTATAGCGACACGACTGTGTCTGGCGCTATTGATTGTAGTTTGGGCGGCAACTGTGCATTTCTCAATCTCGTTATTTTACATTATCAGGCTAACGAGCTGAATATCGTCGCCCAACGTGACGATAACTCTGATGAGTAATACAGCGCCGCCTTTTGCTACGGGATTTGCCGATATGACCGCCGCCGCCGTTAAAACGAACGCTATCTTTGCCACCTTACCCGATTTCGCCAATACGGTTTTAGTGCCCGTCGCCAATCCAGATACTGCCCCCGCGCTGCTGGAAATTGCGCTTGCCCTCGCCAACCCCGAAGGGGGAAAGGTTATCGCGTTGATGGTGTCGTTGGGCGCGGCAGAAGATGCCGAAAAGCAAATCGCGGTTATCGAGCCGATTATCAATAGTTTGATTGAGCTGGGGCATCCAGTAGAGTTGCTCACTGTGATTG
>WGEI01000531.1 GCA_015492875.1 Anaerolineae bacterium
CAGCAACACATCTGCCGCCAGTGCCGCCGTGTAAGCATCGACAAGGTCAATCAGTTGGGGTAAGACATCGCGTTGGCGATAGGTGGCGGGCGCGGCTAAGAGCAAATGGGTGACAGCGACGGTCAAGGTGCGCCCACCACCAGAGAACGCCACCGCCTGAAAGCCCTCGCCACGCTGTTTGAACAAGCGGTTATCCTCTACTGCGCCGGGCAGCACCAGCAAGCAGGGCAACTGTGAGCGAAGGACGCGGGCGGGCACGGCGTCCATGCCGTAGTGCTGGCTGACGCCCGCCACGTTCAACTGTGCCAATTGTTCTAATGCCAAACGAAACGCGCCCATCACGCTTTTACCCCCACGCGCCGCAAGCCATAAAGCGCCTCTAAGAGCGACAGGCTGAGGTCGTTTTGGCCGCTATCGGGTTGGCGATAGAGCCACGCCGCCCAACGCAGGGTTAAACTCAGCGCCTCGGCATCGGGGCGGAAAATCTCTAAAGGAGCGCCCGTGCTATGGGCAGCAGCGGTACTCCCCTGTGCGCCGCGTTCTAGCGTCAAAGTCTGTGCCGCCTCATCCAGCGCCACCACGCGCATCAGCTCGTCATCGACACGCAAGAGCGCCCCCACCTGAAAGCGGGGCGATTGACCATCCCCCGCCACGCCCCCAATCGCGCTCACGGACAACGTCGTCGCCAGGGCATCCAGCGGCATCGCCAGCGATTCGCCACTCGCCACCCATGCGCGTGAATAACGCTCATGCCAGCCCCAAATGCCCGCAACAGTGATAGCCGCATCAGCGCCATTCACCGCCATATAGTACGCGCCATCACGCAGGCGCAAAACGCTATGGGGCGGGGACGCCGGCATCAGCAGCACATCAGCGAGGTCGATAGCGCTTCCGTCGCCGTTATAAAGGGCGTCCAACGAAAGCAAATCCTCATCCAGCAATAGCGTATCTGCAGGCGGCAGGTCATATTGCCGCGTTGCGACATAAGGCAAAAAGCGGCGTCCGGTCAAGCGCTCAATCTGGGCGCTGGCAGCCTCTAAAGCACGTAATAGGCGGGCGTCTTCGGCGGCGTTTGGTGGCGCGCCAAGATGCCCCCGCAACTGTTCCAATGTAGCGATGATATACATAGCCAAAACCTCCATAGATATAGGGCTAAACAACAGATAAATACAGTTTGATAACAGTTTAGTTTGTAAATTTGCAAAGTTTGAGATTGGTTATATAATTACGCTTAGAGGGTACTTATATTGGGGGATGTTCAATGCCATTTGAGATATGTTGGTATAAAGAAAATTATGTCATTATGATTCAATTTACTGGGGATGTGAGCGAGGAAGAACTCAAGCAATCTGTCGAGGAAGAACTGAAGCTGATTGAAAACAGCCCCCATGAAACGGTGCATGTGCTGATTGATGCGAGGCAACAAACTTCGCACCCGACAGACTTTCTGACGTTGGCGCGCATTCTTAACCCGGTGCTAGAGCACCCGAAAAAAGGTTGGACGCTAGAATATGGCCGCAAGGGTAAATTCATGGCGCGGTTGGCGATTTCTGCCGTCGCGCGCCTCCAGCGGAGCAAGTACCGTACGTTTGATACATTAGAGGAGGCTATGAGCTATCTTTTAGAAGTTGACCCAACCTTGAGGGATATTTTCTCATAATTCTCCTATTACAATTCTTATATTCGTATGTTATGCTACCATCATAGGGCAGTCGAATTGCCCAAGTGAGGGATTAAGCGTGCCACAAAAGACAGACTGGTATTTAGAAAATCGTATTATCATCGCACGTTATAGCGGCGCGGTGACGCTAGCAGATTTACGCGGCTCTTGCCAGCGAGAACTGGAACTTTTGAACACCAGCACCGCCCAGTACGTCGATGTGTTGGTGGACATCACCAAACAAACCAGCCGTGAAGGGAACTTGATGGAAGTGCGCAATATCTTTCAGGCTGTCATGGCACACCCCAAAAAGCGTTGGACAATCCTCTTCGGCCCAGCCTACCCCCAAAGCTATATCAACGATGTTGTAGCACGGTCATATCGGGCGCGCTACCGGGCAGTGGATACATTAATCGAAGCCCTAAACTTCTTGAAAGCGCAAGACCCCTCACTGCATAAGCTGCTGGTCAACGGCAAATAGGCCACAACCTGTAACATGTCTAGCGTTACAATCCTGTAACATTTATGAAGAAAATATGAAAACTGGCAGAACCTTAACGTATTGCATTGACATTAATTCTTTCTCAATGCTATAGTGTTGTTAGGTCAGCAGGATAAAGGAACGCGACCATGTTAATGAGCGACACAACAGTCAACAGCAACACGGGTTATGACAATCTCCGCCCAAATACTGAGGTTGATGCCGTACAAGCATGGTGGAATCGTTTGCAATCGCGTATTGGCATCTTCCCGCAGATGTTACGCCTGCCGCGCATCAGCACTTTAGGAGGGCGCGAGCTGCATTGGCTGCAGGAGAGCCTGCTCAAGGCCTATGAGGCTGTTGAGAATGAATGGTCACCTAGTTTCGCTCATGGCGCGCGCACCTGCCTGCTCACTGCAATGGCCGATATGATGGCCAGCTTGGCCGAAGCCCTGAATGACAATCACATCATGGCAGAGGCCTATTTGAAATCTGCCAACATCGAAGCATCCTTCATCATCGATGAACTGAACGCCTTAAACATCAAACATGATTGGTAGGCATCGACCTAAGGCAACAACCAAGCACAGGAGAAGGGCATTCCGGCGCAAAGCAAGCACCTTATCACCACCACCATTGAGAACTTAATATTCCACCCACGCCGGAATGAAAGAGGGCCAGGAATAAACCACCCTTAGACCTCACCTCCACACAGACCACCCATTTATTCCCGGCCTATTCATACAACGAGCGGCTCGCTTATCCCCCACAGCGAGCCGTTTTCTTTTACTTAGCGGGCAGCGCCCAATTAGAATAAATCAAGCTGCACTGGGGACTGCGGCGTTTCTATATGCTCAATGTTGCGCAGGGCTAAAACCTCTTTGGCAGGGGTACGATCGCCATTGCAACTAATGCGTCTTGGTGCGTCTAAAAAGTGTAGCTCATAGCCCAGCCCGTGATATAAATCGACAATGCGCCGAGTCGCTTGATTGGAGAGCACTACCGGGCCAGGATGCTCAGTCAACCATTCAGCTAAACGTCGCTGGTCGTCCCATGTGAAACCACCAGCAGAATACTGGGTAAACTCCACATCATAAGGTGGATCTGCATAGATGAAATCGGCATCCTCTAAAACCAACGTATCAAAATCGCCACATGTAAAAACCCAGTTTCGCATAAGCGGCGGGTATGCTTCAAAATCTTCTGTAGATAAATAGTTTACCTGCTTATAACGGCCAAAGGGTACGTTATAGTATCCCTTTTTATTGAAGCGACATAAGCCATTGTAACCGCTGCGGTTTAGGTAATAGAACAATACTGCTGCCTCTTCGCTATCATCTCGCCCTAGCCGAATGAGTTCGTTGAAGCGGCGACGATACCCATAATAGCGCTCTTTATCATAATCTTCTGGGATCAACCAGCTTTGAATACCGCGTTGTAACCAGCGATAAAAGTTGATCAAGTGGCGGTTTATATCATTAAGCAACGCTTTTTCGGGCTGTAACCCCAAAGCAACGG
>WGEI01000532.1 GCA_015492875.1 Anaerolineae bacterium
TCTGGCCTGTTGTTGTTGACGATGTCAACGAAGTAGATTTGCTCTTCTGGGTGCGCAATGACCAGTACAACGATGGCAGTGAACCACCGCTTGGACAAGGTGATGACGGTGTGCTGCCAGTTTACAAATACGAAGTGCCAGAAACCGTCGGCACGGCGGGGGTCTTGTCTGAAGCAGGTGCTCGTACCGAATATGTCGTCTTGCCACAACGCTTTGACGTGACGCAAGGCGAACTTACGATCAATATTGACCGTTCGCTGGCCGCAACAACAATTGATGGGCTGGAATATCTACGCAACTACCCCTATCAATGTACAGAGCAAACTGTCAGCCGTTTCTTGCCCAATATCATGACGTTCCGCGCCTTGAATGCATTGGGATTGGCTGATGACGGGCTGCGGCAAAATCTCGATAGTGCGGTGAACGTCGGCATCCAACGGCTGTCATCCGAGCAACATGCTGATGGCGGCTGGGGCTGGTTCGTGCAAGATAGTAGTAACGAGCTGGTCACTGCATATGCCCTCATTGGCCTCGTAGAAGCGCAGGCGCAAGGGTACACTGTGCCAGAAGGCGTTATCCGACGGGCACAAAGCTATTTGCACGGGCGCTTAAATACGGGATACAACCGTCAAGAGACCTGGCGTCTCAACCGTGAAGCCTTCGTCCTTTACGCCCTCGCCCGATCCGATTCACCAGCAGTCTCGAATACTGTGGCGTTGTACGACGTGCGTGAGCGGCTTGGCATCTGGGCGAGAGCTTTCTTAGCGCAGACGTTACAGCGCATCTCGCCCGATGACACCTTGCGCACCGATACGCTCCTATCTGAGCTAATAAGCGAGGTTATCATCAGTGCGGCAGGTGCACATTGGGAAGAAGAGCGTGCGGATTACTATAACTGGAATACCGATACCCGCACCAATGCCATCATGTTGAGCACGTTGGTCGCGCTACGACCTGATAGCGAGATTATCCCCAATTTGGTGCGATGGTTGCTGGTGGCGCGTGATGCCGATGTGTGGGAGACTACACAAGAAACGGCGTGGGCAGTTATGGCGCTGACAGATTGGATGGTCGCTTCGGGCGAACTGTATCCTAACTACCAGTTCACCGCATCGCTGAATGATGAGCCGCTATTAAGCGCCGATGCGACGCCGAATAATGTGCGAGATACCGAGACGCTCATCATAGAGGTGGCAGAGCTGTTAAAGGACGAGGCGAACCGTCTGGAAATTGGGCGCACTAGCGGTGATGGTGCGTTGTACTACACGGCGTATTTCCGCCCATTCTTGCCTGTGCCAGAGGTTAAGCCGCTGAATCGCGGGATTATCGTCAGCCGCAGTTACACCATCTTGGGCGATGAAAGCCGCACCCCAGTTACAGAGGTGCAGGCAGGTGACATTGTTCAAGTACGGTTGACCATCATCGCGCCCAATGACCTGCACTATTTGGTTGTTGAAGACCCGCTACCTGCAGGGGCAGATGCCATCAACCCGAACTTGCAAACTAGCCAACAAATTGGCACACGGCCACAATTGAACCGAACAGACCCGTTAAGTCGTGGCTGGGGCTGGTGGTGGTTCAGCAATATCGAATTCCAAGATGAGAAAGTGTTGTTATTCAGCACCTATCTACCAGCGGGAACGTATGAGTATATCTATACCATACGCCCCAGCATTGAGGGTGAATACAACGTGATACCGCCCACCGCACAAGAATTTTACCTCCCCGAAGTATACGGGCGCGGCGCGGGTACGCTATTCACCATTTTGCCTGACGAGGGCTAAACGCAGTATTGCCCCATGAGATAAGCAGATGGCAGGGTATCGATGCGGATACCCTGCCTTTTTTGCTTAAAGGCCACCAACATGGGTAATTGGTAAATTGAGCACAGTTTTAATGGCAAGCCAATGTATAGCGGCAACTTCGCGGGTGATTGCCCAAAGGTAAAAACTGAAGGGGATTTCAGAGACAGGCACAGGGCTGATATAAGCCTCTATGCCCTGACTGCGGAAGATGATTTGCGCCCGTAGCATGTGGTAGGCATCGCTCACCAATAAGGCAGTTTGCCAGCCTTGTGCTTCCATAATTGCGCGGGTATTGATGGCGTTTTCTTCGGTGCTAAACGAACGGTTTTCGAGCGTAATCGCACCACTGGGCACGCCCTGTTCCAGCAGAATATCGCGGCAGGCCTCCGCTTCAGGGCGCGGTGCACGTTCGGTTTTACCACCTGTGCAAATGATTTGAGGCGCTAGCCCCTGATGCCAAAGTTCGGCAGCGCGCAAACTGCGGCGAGTTAGCGAGGGGCCAGCGTGACCATCGCGCCTAAGGCCAGACCCCAGCACAACGATAACATCAACTGGTCGCTGTTCATCGCGGTAGCCATAAACATGAATGATACCCACAGCGAGGAAAAACCAGATAAAACCAGCTATCACTAAGCGGATACCCCAACGGCGAATTTTCGGCCAATGCAAACGGAAGTATGACAAGGCAACTCCTTCAATTCATTGACAAAACGCCCTCATTATACTGATGGGATAGCAAGATAACAGAGGAAGCAAAAAGCGGGAGCATATGCCCCCGCCAATTCATCCACTATTTTGAAGATTAGCATTGGCTATAGCCGCAGGTGAGGCACTTGCGACAGCCTTCTGCGCGGATGAAAGTTGCAGTGCCGCACTCAGGGCAAATATCCGCATTAGACATTGTGCCCGATGATTGAGCTTGCGCCGCCGTTTCAATGGGTTCGGTCTCTTGATGAGCGCCCCCATTGATGGGCAAATTCAGTTGCTGCGGCTCTGGATTATCGAAATAATGCTCTTTAAGCGCACCTGCGACAGCATCCGGCAGGGAGAGCACGCGCTGGGGACCAAAGCCAACCGAACTACGCCCGCCGATGCCTTCAAGCTGCTCAATAATCAAGCGCAGCATGGCGCGGCGATTTTGGGGCGCTGTTGTGCGCAATGAAAGCGAAATCATACGCCCAAGCCCTTCAGCATCAGCTTGCAGGTCACTGCCGGCTTTGCCCACAGTGATAAACACCTCAAAAGGTTGACCGGACTCATCGCTGTTCATGGTGATGAAAGCCTTGCCAAACGGCGTTTGGCGGCTCACAGTCGCGCCGAGCAGCTTGGCAGGGCGTGCATAGACATGGTGCGGCGTGGCCACCTGATCAACATGACCAGATGCTTGGGCTTGGGGCGATTTGACCTGTTCTAAGGCCTGCTTGGCTTGCTCCGCTTCCTGCTCAGCGCGTTCATCGCCTTTGAGCATGAGCACTTGTTCATCGCGGCTGCCATCACGGTAAATTGTGCCCCCTTTACAGCCTAAGTCATACATATATTCGTACAACTCGGCAACTTGCTCTACGGTGTATTCATTGGGCACATTACAGGTCTTGCTGATGGCGCTATCTACCCAACGTTGAATGGCCGCCTGCACTTTTACATGGTCTTCTGGTGCTAAATCCATCGCCGTAACGAAATAGTCGGGCAATGTTTCAGCATCGGGATGCTGTTCATACCACTCTCGCACTAGAGGGACTTGCTCTTCATGGAGGCCTAGACGACTTTTACGATAGTACATCCAAGAGAAGAAGGGTTCGATACCTGTGCTGGTGTTGACCATTGTGCCCGTTGTACCTGTGGGCGCTTGCGTCAGCAAAGTGACATTGCGGATGCCGTGCTCAGCGATTTTTTGGCGAATACGTTCTGGCATTTGCTGCATATAGCCGCTTTCAAGGAATTTCTCGGCATCAAAGTTGGGGAACGCGCCTTTTTCCTTCGCTAGCTCAATAGAGGCTTCGTAGGTTTCTGTGGCAATAAGTTCATACAAGCGGTCAATGAATTCGACAGACTCATCACTGCCGTAACGGATGCCTAAGCGTATCATCAGTTCGGCAATACCCATCGTCCCCAAACCGATGCGCCGCTCGCTTTGTTGGACGGCTTCATTTTCTGGGAAGAAGTAGGGCGTGCTATCAATAACATTATCTAAGAAGCGGACTGCGTAGCGCACCGCTTGACGCAAATCATCCCATGCGACATCACACTTGTCAGCGTCGTAAAAGCGTGCTAAATTGATAGCACCAAGATTACAAACAGAATACGCACCTAATGGCTGTTCGCCGCAGTTG
>WGEI01000533.1 GCA_015492875.1 Anaerolineae bacterium
CATCTTGAACCCGCCCGCCCGCAACGGTATCAAGCAATTCATCAACTAGAGCTGAGATAGTGAAGGCGTCAAAATACATCGCTTAGCGAGCATCTTCCGTCAGAAGATAGGCGATAATATCCCCTAACTCACTTTCGGAGAGGGTGGCGAGATAGTTTTGTGGCATGGCCGGCGTATAGCCCTCAACAACATAAATTGTAGGATAGGCGATGGATTGGTAAATATAAGCCGCTGCGCTCAGGTCTGGTACGCGCGATGCAGCACGCTGGGCAATCCCTTCAAATCCAGGTGCAACCCGCCCAGCACCAGCACGATGGCATACAGCACAGCCGAGTTCATCGATCAGGGCATCGCCTCGTGTGGCATCAGCATTTTCTAGTAAAGCGCTAACACGCGCTTCTAGCTCTGCAGAAGAGGTTACGGGGGTTACATTCCCTCCGCCTCCTGCGCCCATCATTGCTAAATGGTAAGCCTGCATAGACTCTGCATCGAAAAAAGCTCCTAAGAAAATGATGACGGCAACAACCAATAGCCCCACCACAATCCATAAAGTCCAGCGGGCACTGTTAGGTGATTTCGGCGGTAATTGGGGTTCGTTCATAATATCCTCAAAGTAATAAACGGTCGATAATCATCGCCAGAAACAGAAGAGCAAGGTAAGCTGTAGAGAACTTATACATGCGGCGGGCGGCAGTTTTTGTTTTCTGACGAATGAGAAGAATCGACATACGGATAAGCATTAGCCCCAATAGTAAGGCGGTAATCAGATAGATATACCCCAAAAATGAAGGGAGTGCGGGATGCAAGAGTAAAATACCGGGAAGTAAGGTGATGAGTACAAGCTGTATCGTGTAAAAGAGAATTTGCCAGCGTGTAGCGGCTTCGCCACGTGCTACCGGCATCATCGGCACATGGGCACGGGCATAATCGTTATTGACGAGAATAGCTAAAGCCCAACTATGTGGCGGCGTCCAATAAAAGACAATAGCAAAGAGGATGAAGGCTTCGACAGACAGCGCGCCAGTAACCGCAGCCCATCCCACGAGAACGGGGATAGCACCTGCCCCACCGCCAATGAGAATGTTCACAACGGTGTTGCGCTTCAGCAATACTGTATAGATGATGACGTAATAGAGCGCACCTAGCAACGCTAGCCCAGCGGCTAACCAATTCACAAAATAGGCCAATATCACAACTGACCAAGCAACCAGCCCGATACCAAACCAGAGCGCATTAAGTGGCTCAACACGCCCAGAGGGAATAGGACGGCGGGCTGTACGTGACATACGCGCATCCATATCGCGGTCTAGATACTGGTTAATTGCACTTGCACCAGCAGAGGCCAAAGAGCCGCCGATAATCGTCCAAATAAGCATAGGTAAATCTGGCACACCATCTGCGGCGACAATCATAGCCGTCACAGTGGTGAAAATCAGTAGCAACACAATCCGAAGCTTAACAAGCTCAAGATAGGTGCGAAACCGGGAGTTTACGCGGACTTCATGTCCGATTGAGGTATCCATAGTGCCCCTTGAGAATGACGACTATTGAGCGTTTCAAAAAATACTAGCGCGACCAAAAATGCCCACGTGATAGCGGCAAATCCAACATGGGCAGCGCCCCAAATTGGCGCAGCACTGGTGAAGACAAACAACGCACCGACGGCGGCTTGTAGGAGATAGGCAAGTAATGCGCCAACGGCGGCATAGCGCACTGCTCGTTGGGAACGGGTGATATAAACCTGCCATACAAGCAACAGCAACGCAATACCCAGCACGGCTACAGCCAAGCGATGCAACATATGTACAACGGCCAATTGGCCTTGTTGAGTAGGCAGGATTTGGCCGAAGCACAAAGGCCAATCTGTACAGGCCAATGTTGCACCACTACCCCGCACTAATGCCCCTGTCAAAATAATGACGAAAGCGAGCAAAGCTGTGATATAGGTTAAAGTGGTAACATGGTCTTGAGTAGCTTGTGCTTCTGGCTGGTAGCGTGTTAACAAGCCTGCAATGAGTAATGCCCCTAAAAGCAGCATAGCTGTCCCTAAATGGAGCGTCACCATTGTGGGGGATAGACCTAAAACAACGGTTAAAGCGCCTAGTGCACTTTGCGTCAGGTATAAGAGGGCAGCAATGGTTGTCACAATAAACACGACGCGGTGCGTGTGGAAATAGCGCCGCCATGCGACAACAAGCATTCCTAAGCCCAGAATGCCGATAAGGGATGCGAAGAGACGATGTGACCATTCAATCCATGCTGTCACGTTATCGAGCGGCGGGAAAATCGTCCCGTTGCATAGCGGCCACTCTTCACCGCAGCCTAGTCCGGAATCGGTTACACGGACAATAGCCCCAAACACAATCAGCCCTATTGTGAGCAATACGGTAAGTGTAGCGAGATAAAAAAAGATACGCGAAGAGCGCGCATGAGCTTGTTCAGGTTGCATGGCGGTTTACCCTAGAAACTATAAACTCCAAACTGGGGAGATAATTTGAATAGCGCTTAAGCGAAAATCAGGACTTTTGACTATTTGCCACTTGTTCAGCTTCTGCGCGGCTACGCAGCACCCCGCGATGGAGCAGCCAAAGCACAACAGCGATAGTCGCACCAATGCCAACAAGATTGACAATGGCGAAAATGGCATAAACAACAAAATGTTGAGCTTGTTGGGGCGTAGCCTCAAAAACAGATGCTTCCGGTTGATCAACTTGTACAAGAAACGGCAAGACCTTAGCGTCATCATCGGCAGAACGCATTTGAACAGTAAGGCCGCCGCCAATAATCAAGAGAATAATCGCTCCAACCCAAATAGCCAACGTTTTCACGGAAACCTCCCAATCAATAGATACCATGTGGCAGCGCAAAGATTGTACTATCTCTCACAAGCAACTGCAAGGACACAAGCGAGGCAATATCAAACCTCGTCATGGCGAGAATCGCTATTAGAACATTGATCAGATTCTTGCAAATCATCATCCACAGAATCTGACGCTTCTCCGCCAGCTTCGTGGTAGGGCTTATGAGCGTTAGATTGTAAAGATTGGTTGCGATTAACAGATTCTATCTCCGTCATACAAGGCAGTGTAACATGAAAGACACTCCCCTCATTCAGCGTACTTTCAACCCATATTCGCCCACCATGACGTTCAATCACTGCGGCGGCAATGGCTAGCCCTAACCCTGTGCCAGAGATTTGTTTTTTACCTGGGCGTTTAGCGCGGAAAAATCGCTCAAAAATATGCTCCATATCTTCGGGAGCAATACCCGCACCTGTATCTTTCACATCAATCATGACAAGGTCATCTTGTTGATGAGCGTGTATGGCCACTATACCGCCATCACGATTGTATTTAATAGCATTACCAATCAAGTTGCTGATAGCACGTTGCAATAGCGGGGGATTCGCTTTAATAGGTGGCAGAAATGGTATAGAAACGTCTATAGCGATGTTATGTTCAGTAGCGGCAGTTTCATATATTTCGACAGTTTCGTAAATCAGCTGCGCCAAATTACAGGGCTTCATCTCAATAGGGGCGCCAGAATCGAGGCGAGACAAATCTAGCAAATCGGCAACCAGTTGCTCCATACGCTCTAGCCCCTTCAGCGCCCGCTCGACAAATTGTAACTGACGTTCATTGAGCGGGCCTAGATGCTCCAGCATATCAATAAAGCCTTTTACTGAAGCAATAGGGGCTTTCAAATCGTGCACCACGATACTCATTAAGTCATAATCAAATTCTTCTGCAGATTTTGAACTCATAGCTGGTCTACCGATTGTAATAATGGAGGTATACGATCTAAAGCATAAGCAAGCCGCGTGCCATGCCAAGTCAACAAAGTGCCATCCACAACATGAATCCGTTGATGATGTGCAGCGGGCACATCTAATTTCGAGAACAAGGCGATATGTTCTTCAGTGAATTGATACGGCTCTGTAGGTAATAAAATCACATCAGGCTGAGCGGCTTCCAACTCTTCCCAAGATAAACGCGGATAGCGGCGATCTCGCCCCTGTACACGGGGGTCATCATCGGGATATGGCGCTGCCTCTCCCAAATCAGCAGCGAGAGGGAAACGCCGTTCGCGGTCTGCAAAAACGTTTTTACCACCACATACCGTCAGCAAGTCGTGCATATAGGTATCGCTATTAAAGGTCATCAGCGGGTCTAACCATATTGGCACAAAAACTTTTGGCACATGGTCTTCATTAGCGCTGCTGACACCCATAATCCAATCATATTGCTGCTCAATCAAACGCACTCTTGGCACCATAGAAGTCTCATCAAAAAGGTACATGATGCTCCAGAGTAAGTTTAATACATCTTGTACCGTTTTAGGAAATGTGACCCAGACAGGAATGTCGGCAGCTTGTAAAGCTTCAATATCTTGCCGACGGTTCTCCTCCTGATTGGCAATAACCAACTCTGGTTTTAGCGCAATAATGCGTTCTATATCAGGATTTTTAGTGCCACCGATACGCGGCAAACCCATTACACCCTCCGACGGATAAATGCAGTAATCGGTAATAGCGATTAACCGTTCCCCTAAATTGAGGTCAAACAGGGATTCGGTCATACTAGGCACTAAAGAAATGACCGTCGATGGTGGATGGTCTATCGGAGCATCATGCTCATAGCGGTATGTTTTCTCTGTGGTCATAAGCTACATCTGCACGATTTGCTCGCGCTCTGGCCCAACACTTACCGTTTGAATAGGAATGCCGATTAGCTCAGCAATCCGCCGAATATAATTACGTGCAGCTTCGGGCAAATCTTTCTCACGGCGGGCGCGGCTAATATCCTCGCGCCACCCCGGAAAAGTCTCATAAATGGGAGTTGCGCGCTCTAATTCAACAATGGTGCTAGGTGGATATTCATAACGTTCGCCGTTAATATCGTAAGCCACAGCGATTTTCAACTCGTCCATTC
>WGEI01000534.1 GCA_015492875.1 Anaerolineae bacterium
ATCCCGCTGATGCCGGCATTAATGGCCGCCTCAATGCTCCAGATGGCGCGTTCTTACGTGAACAGCCGGGCAGTGGGGGCGAGGTGAAACTCTTGCTACAGGGTGCTGCACCGCTCAGCATCATAGGCCGCACCGAAGATACGCAATGGGTGCTCATCCGCCTTGAAGATGGCAACACGGGCTGGCTATTGGCCGATGATGTTTTCGTGGATTGGGATTTAGCCGCGCTTCCTGTTGTTGGCGATGCCGCTGATGTCGGACAAGCGCCCTTACCCGCCGCCTTCGCCCCCAGTGGCGTTGTGCAAAGCGGTATCGGTAGTTTACGCTTGCGCCGCGCGCCGGGCACTGCGGGTGATGTTATCGCCAACTTACGCGCCGGTACACCGCTATCGCTACAGATGCGCACCATAGAGGGCGATTGGCTACAGGTGAGTACCTCCGACGGCCAAACGGGTTGGGTTGACGCTAACTATGTGACGACCGACGCCGATATTAACGGCCTTCCCGTTTCCAACGTGACCGTGACCAACCGCCCTACGCCCGTGCCACCGCCAGGCTTCGTCTTCAATGGCGAAGTCATTGCGGAAGGCGATGGTTTGCGCTTACGGGCAGAGCCGAGTTTAATTGGTCCCGTTGAGGATAATTTGGATGCCTTCACTCAGCTTCAACTTATCGGGCGCACTAGCGATAGCCAATGGCTACAGGTGATTAGCGTCACTGGCCAGCGCGGTTGGGTTTCTGCTGGTTATATCCGCCCGATGATCGACATCAATAGTTTACCAGTCACAGGGGAGACCATCGTCGTGGAACTGCCGAGAGAGTATCCAGTGATTTCGGGTATCACCAGTAATAGCCGCCGCATTTTCCAGATTGGCCAGCAGCTTGGCAACCGCCCCAACGTATTTTCCAAAGTGGGCGATAGCATCACCGTCTCCGGGTATATGTTCTTGCCGATTGGCGTCGGGCGGCACAATTTGGGCAACTACATTCATCTTCAGCCCGTGATTGATTACTTCAGCTCAGCAATTGCGCGGACGGATAACTCCTTCGCCAATTCATCGCTGGCTGCCGATAACGGTTGGACAACGCGCGACGTGCTCTCTCCTGAAAAGCACCTTTCGGGCGAGTGTGCGCCAGAGGAAACGCCGCTTGAATGTGAATATCGTATCGTCAAGCCCGCCGTCGCCCTGATTATGCTGGGCACAAATGATGTGGGGTGGGTGCCTGCCGATGAATACCGCCAGAATATGCGCCGCATTATCGAAATTTCAATTGAACATGGCGTCATCCCCGTTGTGAGCACCATCCCGCCGCGCCCCGGCTATGAGGCGTTGGTGGATGAGAATAATGGCATCATCATCGCGCTCGCCCGCACCTACGATATTCCCTTGTGGGACTATTATTCAGCGATGAAGACCTTGCCCAATCAAGGCCTCAGCGCAGATAACGTTCATCCCTCATGGCCAGAAGGCTCGCCAGACCTCGCCGCCAATTTCAATGAAGAATTCCTCAACTATGGCTATAACGTGCGCAATCTCACCCTGTTAGAGGTATTAGACGCGGTGTGGCGACAGGTCATCGCGCCGAGCGCGCAATAGTGAAATGATAGCGGGGCGGCTCAATCATCGTCCCTTTTACGCCGTAGCCTGAACGGTGGGCGAACGTTATTCGCCGCCTTTGCCCACCTCGTATACAATAAAAACAGCACAGTATTGATTCGCAATAAGGGAGCTTAGGTTTATGCGTCGTGCGAGCGTTCTCGTTTTGCTCATTCTCGTTCTTATAACAGGTGTCGTCATTGGTCAAGACACCCTCTCTGCTCGCGTTTTAGATTGGGTAGGGGGGCTTCATCTACGCACTGCCCCCAATACCAACAGCAATATCATCGATACCCTAGAGCCGGGGGCGGCTTTGACCATTATCGGACGTACTGCCAATAACGCTTGGTTCTGGGTGACTGATGACAGCGGGCGGCTGGGCTGGGTGGCGGCGGCCTATGTCAACTATTTTGGCGATTTAGCCGCTGTGCCCGTCACCAACACCGATGATGCGCCCGCATCTGCCGCGCCACAACCACCGCCAGAGAGCGCGCCCGCGCCCCAAGCTTCTGGCTCGGCGGGTAGCGTTGCGGCGGGCTTTTCGGTGAACTTCCGCGCTGGCCCGTCAATGGATGCGGAGGTCATTACTGTGTTACGTGGCGGCACACCGCTCACAATTATCAACACCGACCCCAGCGGTACATGGTACAATGCGCTGACGGCTGATGGTGTCTCTGGTTGGTTGGCGGCGGCCTATGTCCAAACAGGCCAGCCTGTGGCACCTGCGCCCGAAGCCGCACCACCAGCAGAAGACAATGCGCTACCCGTTGCGGCTGTGCCCTTCAACTTCTACGACTATATGTCGCCTATCACCAACCGCGCCCGCGAAATTTTCAGCTATGGTCAAACTTTGGGTAACCGCCCTAATGTGTTCTCCAAAATTGGCGATAGCATCACCGTCTCGCCCTATGTCATGTATCCCATCGCGCAAGGGCGCTATAACCTTGGCCCTTATGGTTATTTGCAAGGCGTTATCACCTACTACTCCATCGCCACCGCCCGTTGGGGCAATTCCTTTAATAACTATTCGCTAGCGGCAGATGTTGGCTGGTCAACGTCTCACATGCTAGATGCGTCGGTGCGCAATCCTGATATGTGTATGGAAAATGAAATTCCGCTGGAATGTGAATACCGTTTGGTGAAGCCGGCTGTGGCCTTGATTATGTTAGGTACAAATGACATGACCTACCTCACCGCCGCGCAATTCGATGAGCGCCTGCGCCTCATTTTGCAAATCAGCGAAGATAAGGGCGTGTTGCCTGTGCTCTTCACCATCCCGACCCGCATCGGCATGGAGCGCCAAACCAACGAGTTTAACCGCCTTATCCGCAACGCGGCCAACGATTTTGGCATCCCGTATTATGATTACTGGGCGGTGATGGAACATGCCGAAAATCATGGCATTTCATGGGATGGTGTGCACCCCTCCGAACCACCGGGGGGCGTTGCTTCTGCCGTTAACTTCAATCCCGAAACGCTATGGTATGGCTATACGCTGCGCAATATCACTATGCTGCACGCGCTCGATGTGGTTTGGCGGCAGGTCATGGGCGGCGGTTGATGGTTGTCGCTAGGTATAGCGAAGGTAATAGTATAGCGTTTTCGGTTGCCATAGAAAAAGATGTGAAAACCCGATTAGCCCTGAAGCGAGGGTATGGGGGCAGTCAGCCCCCAACCAACTGTTACGCGGGAGGCAGTCCCGTACCCTGCCACTTTTTGTAAAAAGTGGACAAAAACTTTTTTGCTCAGCACTGCGTGCCGAAAAATATGATGATGGTGAACTTGGCGCTAAAGATGGTTTGCCGCGATAGTCTGACCTAGCGCCTGTTAGTTTATATCCCTCAACAGGATTTTTAAGGATGTCAATCCTTAAAACGGGGGCATGTGGGCAGTCGGCCCCCATATTATCACTAACGTTATGTATGGCGTATCTGCGAAGGTGCGCCATATTTTTATGCCTAATGCGCCGCTTCATTAAAAGCATTATTTTGTGCCCGTATGCCTTTTGCTCAAGCGCGTTCTCCGCTAGAATAGAAACGGTATGAGCTAGGTTAGTGGATAAATTGATGTCAGACGATAACTTCACCAACCCAGAAGACCCGTTCTCGGCGGATGATGAACAGCAGCCGCAAGAGCATGAGCCAGCGGCTTCGGCGCTTTTTGTGCACATGATGCGCCAGATGGCCGAGCAAAATGCCCAGCGCCCGCCAATACAACCCGTGACTGACCCGCTGGAAGCGCTTCAGCCCCGCACCGCCCAGCCGCCACAACCTGCGCCAACCATCAGCGGCCTCTTTGATGATTTAGAAGCAGATGATG
>WGEI01000535.1 GCA_015492875.1 Anaerolineae bacterium
ACACCGAACCGTCCCGACCTAGTCGACGACGCGTCATCATCCATGATTTGTTCAACCTCCCGCCGGGGCGTCTCCTCATCAGCGACATTCAAACCGCTTTTTGGGGCAGCGAAGTGACCATCATCGGCGCTCATGAGCGGGACTTACAAAACAAGCGCTTTAAGTTGCACTTCACAGGCGTAACGACGTTGCAGTGGTATGTCAAAGAAGCGGCACATGAGAACAAACTCTTTGTACCGCTGCTCTCACATGATTTAGGCCTACGCCGTTATAAACGTAATGCGCGCTTCATCATGACGACGGGCGAACTCATCATCAGCTATGAAGACCTTGACGCCCAAGCGCTCTAATCTCACGCCTGTGCCAGTTTAAGCAAGGTGTGTAAAACGACGTTCGCACCATTGACGACATCGCGGGCGCGGGTGTATTCGCGTGGGTTATGGCTAATGCCACCCACCGACGGCACAAACAGCATGGCAGCGGGCGTGATACGGCTCAGGTTTTGGGTATCGTGGCCGGCAAAGCTCATCAGCCGCGTATGTGATAAACCCAAAGTATCGGCGGCATGTTCGATGGCAGCAATTACTCCATCATTGAGCGGCGCGGCGGGGATGCTACCGCTATGAGTTATCTGTACGCTCAAGTTATAGACCTGTGCAATATCGCGCGCCAATGATTGCAACTCTGCCCACATAGCGTTTAGTTCGGTCTCTGAACCATGACGAAACTCCAACGCCAGCCGCGCCCGCGCTGGCACGATGTTAAACGCGCCCGGAGCTAACTCTACCGCACCGATATTGATGACGCCGGGATAAAACCGTTCCATGACCATATCACGCGCTTGCTGGGTGAAGGCCGCCGCGCCCCAAAAGGCATCGGCGCGTTTGTCCATTGGCGTTGTGCCCGCATGGGCTGCATCACCAAGATACTCAATCCAATAGGAGCGAATGCCAACAATCGAAGTCACCACGCCAATATCGATATTGGCTTCCTCAAGGCGCGTGCCCTGTTCAATATGCAGCTCTAGGAATGCGGCCAAAGTTGCGGGGTCGCGATGGGCGTTCAATAGCCCTTCTTCAGTGAGATTGGCACGCTTTAGGCCTGCTAGCAGGCGTTCTCGCCCACCGCGCGGCGCAGTGAGGTCTTCCGCAGTCAACGTGCCGCATAAGGCGCTACTCCCCAACAGGCCGACCAGTGTGCCCTCTTCATCGGTGAAGGAGATGCACTCTAGATGATAAGGCAGTTTACGGTACGCCTCTTTAAGCGTGAGCAGGGCTTCGAAAGCGGCCAGCACGCCCAGCGCGCCATCATAGCGCCCACCATTAGGGACGGTATCCAAATGCGAGCCAACGAGCAGGGTTTTGGCGTTAGCGTCTTCGGCGGGCAAGATGACGGATAGGTTGCCGGCGCTATCCTCTCGATAGTTCAGGCCATAAAACTCTGCCTGTTCCTTGAGCCACGCGCGCGCTTTCATATCGGCCTCTGATAAAGCGGGGCGAGAGACGCCGCCCGCCGCCGTTGCGCCAATTTCGGCGAGGTTATCTAGCAGGCGCAATAAGCGTTCGGTGTTGATGGTTAACATAGCGTATCCTTTGTTAGAGCTTGTTCATACCTTATGTACATCATTAATTTATGAGCGCCTGATAAAAGTTTAACGCCAAATAAAGGCAAATACCGCAAGATGGTTATAATGTAAGAAAGCACTGTTTGGTTCAATCGTATAGGATCACCCATGACGAACGCCCCTCTACAAGATTTAAGTATCGAAGAATTTAGCCACATTGCCCAACAAATTGAGGCAGAAGTGCGTCGCGTCATCGTCGGGCAAGAGCAAGTTGTGCGCCATGTGCTCATCTGTATTCTAGCCGGACGACATGCGCTATTGGAAGGTGTGCCCGGCTTGGGTAAGACGATGCTCATCCGCACCATTGCCGACGCGCTCGATTTGAAGTTCTCTCGCATTCAGTTTACCCCAGATTTAATGCCCTCAGACATCACGGGGACAGATATTCTGGAAGATGCGGAAGATGGGCGCAAGGTGCGGCGCTTCCAGCATGGGCCAATTTTCGCCAATTTAGTGCTGGCGGATGAAATCAACCGCGCCACCCCCAAAACCCAATCCGCCCTATTAGAGGCCATGCAGGAAAAAACGGTCACGGTTGCCGGCAAGCGCTATATATTAGAGCCGCCATTTTTCGTTTTGGCCACGCAAAACCCGCTGGAGATGGAGGGCACATACCCGCTACCAGAAGCCCAATTAGACCGTTTCCTGTTCAAAATCAATGTGGCCTTCCCCACTGTAGCAGAGTTGGTGACAATTATCGAGCGCACAACAGGCACTAGTATGCCAACTGCCTCTAAAGTGGCGGATGGGCAACAGGTTATCGCCATGGGAGAGTTGGCGCTGAATATGCCTGTGCCAAGCCATATCAATGAGTATGTGGCGCGGCTCATTGTGGCCACCCACCCCGAACATGACACCGCCCCGCCAATGGTGAAACTCTTCGTCCGCTATGGCGCTAGCCCGCGCGGTGCGCAAGCGCTCATCATTGGCGCAAAAATCA
>WGEI01000536.1 GCA_015492875.1 Anaerolineae bacterium
GGTGGGCCAGAATACACCACCTTTCAAGATATGATGTATACCATCATGCGCGTTACGGGTATGCAACGCATCCTGATTCCCGTACCTCCCTATTTAGTTCGGACTATTGTTTCAATATATAGCCGTATCTTCCCGCGCTCTATCATGACGCCGCAGTGGTTAGATATTCTGGCCGCCAATCGCACCACCCGCATCAATAACATCTATGAAATTTTTGGCATTCAGCCCCGCCGCTTTGAAGATACGCTCTTAACATACCTCCCTAAACGCCGTCACTTCTTCTCGCTTTTACGCATGTCTTTGCGCCGCCGTCCAAGAGGTGTTTGAAATGAGTGATATACGCATCCGCGCTTTACATGAACTAGCTGATTTGCAAGCTGCTTTAGAGCTTCAGAAAATTTATTGGGGAGACAACGCTGAGGCGTTGCTGCCGCTACATGTATTAGTGTCTTTTGTGAACTTTGGCGGCCATGTTTTAGGGGCTTGGGATGGCCAGCGCCTTGTTGGGGTGCTTATTGGCTTTCTCGGTACAGATATTCAGCAGTCGGATAGACCCGCTATGGCCAACCTCCTTATCCTCTCCAAACGTATGGTCGTCTTGCCCGCATACCGCAATCAAGGTATTGCCTACCGCCTCAAACTCGCCCAACGCGATATTGCCATGAAGCAGGGTATCCGCCTCATCAGCTGGACATTTGACCCGCTCCTTTCTGTCAACGCCCATTTCAATTTTCATAAATTAGGCGCTGTTAGTTACCGTTACTATAAAGACTACTACGGCACTGATGAACGTTTCCCCAATTTAAGCGGCACAGACAGGCTGTTAGTCGATTGGTGGGTGACGCACCGCCGTGTTGAGGAGCGTATTTCTGGCCAACGTGGTGCGCTGAATCTTGCCCAATACCTAGAGGCTGATACCACTATTGTAAACCCCGCTGTCCTGACCAACGTGGATGCCCTAATAAATCCGCACCGCAACGGCTTTTACTTACCAGATGGCCTTATGGCTTTATTGGAGATTCCAGCCGATTTCCGTACTATAGAATCGACTGCGCCCGCATTAGCCACAGAATGGCGTCATCATATCCGCGAAGCCTTCCTCACCATGTTCGCCCATCGCTACACCGTGACCGATTTTGTCGTTGGCGAGATAGATGGCGTTCGTCGTGCTTTTTATGTACTCACTTACGAAGCGGGCTTTAACTACCGTATGAACTAAAGGTTTTTATATCTATGCGCCCCATAACCATTCAATCCATTATTTTGCATCCCGTTGCTTTACCATTGGTCGAACCGCTCAAAACCAGCTTTGGCGAAGAGCCTTATAAAGCCGCCGTAATTGTCGAACTCACCACAGATAAAGGTGTTGTAGGGTGGGGCGAAGCTTCAGTAGAAACTCGCCCGGGCTATAGCCCAGAAACGATGGGTACGGCTCTCCATGTGCTCCGCGAATTCCTTGTGCCCCTGTTGGTTGGCCAAACGATCGATAACCCCGCGCAAGTCCCCGCACTACTGCGCAGCGTTCGTGGCCACCCGTTAGCTAAACACAGTTTAGAAGCCGCTGTATGGGATGCACTGGCGAAAACAAACGATATGCGGCTG
Source organism: Anaerolineae bacterium (assembly GCA_015492875.1). GTDB lineage: Bacteria > Chloroflexota > Anaerolineae > Aggregatilineales > Phototrophicaceae > S146-30. Next base: position 1,603 of record WGEI01000536.1, read on the forward strand.
GCGGATTTATTCGCTATCTATGCACCAGAAGGTCATCAATCGCGGAATTGTGCAGTGGTCGGGGTCAGTATTGGTATTCAGCCCACAGTTGAAGACACATTAGCCATTATTCACAAACGCCTTGAACAGGGCTATCGTCGTATCAAACTGAAGATTAAACCGGGGTGGGATGTTGAGTTAGCCCGCGCAGTGCGCGCTGCGCTGCCCGATGTAACGCTCATGCTCGATGCTAACAGCGCTTACACACTCGATGATGCCGCTCATCTAGCACAGCTGGATGCGTTGAATTTACTCATGATTGAACAGCCCTTAGGTCATGATGACATATACCAACACAGCAAACTGCAGCCCCAGCTAAAAACCCCTGTTTGCCTTGACGAAAGCATCAAATCCGCAGATGATTTACGCCTTGCCCTAGAACTGAGTGCATTGCGCATTCTCAATCTTAAACCCGCCCGCGTCAGCGGTTATGTAGAGAGCTTAGAAATTTACCGCCTCTGCATTGAACACGACTTGCCACTGTGGATTGGTGGCTTACTGGAAACTGGGGTAGGGCGGGCGGCCAATGTTGCCTTCGCCTCTTTGCCTGCGGTAACCTTGCCTTGCGATATATCGGCCACTGACCGTTACTTTAATCCCGATATTACCGAACCGCCGTTTGTTTTAGCGGAAAATAGCACCTTACCCGTTCCCAATGGCACAGGCATCGGCGTAGAAGTCCAACGAGACCGCTTGCAACAAGCTGTTCAACGTTGGCAACAGTATAACCCATATCAACATAGTTAAGGGGGAGATAATGACTTTTAATGGCTCAAAAATTGCAATCATTGGCGCAGGAGTGATGGGCGAGGCGCTTGTCAAAGGGCTATTAGGCCGCGAAACCATCAAACCCTCTCAAATCATCGCCGCCGACCCCAACGAAAAACGTGGCGAGCAACTCGTTGCTAATTACGGCATTGAATTTACAACAGATAACACGGAAGCCGCTGCAGCCTCCAACATCATCATTTTATCTATCAAACCCCAAATCCTTGATCGCGTCCTTCAGCCATTACACAGCCGTGTCGACCACGTGAGTTTAGTGCTGAGTATCGTTGCTGGTGTCAAAGTTCGGACGATTGCTGGCCAATTGCTTAATGCGCGTGTGGTGCGCGCCATGCCCAATACACCGGGGCAAATTGGCGAAGGTATCACTGTCTGGACTGCCGCCCATGAAGTGATGGATGAACAACGTGAGCAAGCCCGCCAATTGCTCAGTGCTTTGGGAGAGCAGGTTTACGTCGATGACGAAATTATGCTGGATATGGCCACGGCGCTCAGCGGCTCTGGCCCCGCCTACATGTTCTTATTTATGGAAGCGCTGATTGATGCGGGTGTGCATATGGGGTTTTCACGCCGCATTGCCGAAAAACTGGTCTTGCAAACCATGCGCGGCTCGGTGGATTATGCGCGTGCCTCTGGCTTACACCCTGCTGCATTGCGCAATCAAGTGACAAGCCCCGGCGGAACTTCTGCCGCTGCGCTTTATGAGCTTGAAAAGGGGCGCATACGTACCGTGATTTCTGATGCCGTTTGGGCGGCTTTTCGCCGCTCTGTAGAGCTTGGGGGAGATGATCAATAACTTCATTGGTTACTTTCCCTAAAGTTCGTCAAAATCGTTTGTGAAAAAGTGGACATATGGCTATCTATAGGTTACAATGCCATAGACCCCACTCTATATGGGAATGATATTTTTCGGTACAATAGACGCACTTTATTGAATTGCGCAAGATACAGGCTGGCTAATGCTCGCCCGTGCATTGTGTCTGAGTTGAAACAGGGTCCTGTTATCAGGGCTTAAATTCTGTAAACGCATGTTTCGTAACACACATCAGAGGGAGACTGGTAATGACAGAAGCCCCCGACATGTTCAAGTCTATTCTTGAACAAATTCAAGGCTATCAGCCCGAACTAGAGGCGGTCGAAGTCGGCTATGTCGAAGAAGTCGGCGACGGTATTGCCCGCGTTATGGGCTTGGACAATATTCGCTTTAGCGAGCTTGTCCAATTCACCGCAACCGGTGTCATGGGTATCGCTTTCAATCTGGAAAAAGACAACGTCGGTATCATCATTATGGGTGAATACGACGACATCCAGGAAGGCGATGAGGTTCGCGCCCTTGGGCGTATCGCGTCCGTTCCCGTTGGTATGGGGATGGTTGGCCGCGTTGTAGATGCGCTTGGTAACCCGCTGGATGGTAAAGGCCCTATTGAGTTCGAAGAATACTATCCTGTCGAGCGTATCGCCCCTGGCGTTATCGAGCGTAAAAACGTTGACCGTCCAGTGCAAACCGGTATCGTCGCTATCGACTCAATGATTCCGATTGGTCGCGGTCAGCGTGAGTTGATCATCGGCGACCGCCAAACTGGTAAAACCGCTGTCGCCATTGATGCCATCCTCAACCAAAAGGGCGAGGACATGTACTGCATCTACGTTGCCATTGGTAAGCGTCGTGGTGAGGTGGCGCGTCTGGTCGCTACACTGGAAGAATACGGTGCGATGGAATACACCACCGTCGTCGTCGCTTCCGCTTCCGACCCCGCCGCTATGCAGTACATTGCGCCTTACGCCGGCTGCGCCATTGGCGAGTGGTTCATGGAAAATGGCAAAGATGCCCTAGTGGTCTACGATGACCTCTCTAAACATGCTTGGGCATATCGCCAAGTGTCGCTACTGCTGCGCCGCCCCCCCGGACGCGAAGCCTACCCCGGTGACGTGTTCTATCTCCACAGCCGCTTGCTAGAACGTGCTGCCCAGCTTAGCGATGAGCGTGGCAGTGGTAGCTTGACAGCGCTGCCGATTATTGAAACGCTGCTCGGTGACGTTTCCGCTTACGTTCCCACCAACGTTATTTCCATTACCGACGGCCAGATTTATCTGGAAGCCGACCTCTTCTATGCTGGCCAGCGTCCAGCGTTGAACGTGGGTATCAGCGTTAGCCGCGTCGGTGGTGATGCCCAAACTAAAGCGATGAAAGCTGTAGCTGGCGGTCTCCGTCTCGACCTCGCTCAGTTCCGTTCATTAGCCGCATTTGCCCAGTTTGGCTCAGACCTGGATAAGGCGACCCAGCAACAGCTCGATCGTGGCCTGCGCTTGACCGAGCTACTCAAGCAGCCACAATACCAGCCGATGCCGCTGGCAGACCAAGTTGCGATTATCTTCGCCGGCACACAAGGCTTGATTGACGATATTCCGGTGAATCGCGTCAAAGAATGGCAAGAGGCCTTCTTACGCACCTTTGCAACCCAATACGCGGATATTCGTAACGAAATCGCCGAGACTAAAGTCCTCAGCGACGAAAACCGTGCGAAGCTGGAAGAGGCGATTAAGTCCTTCAATCAGGCTTGGGCGTAACCCCGCTCCGGCACAGTGAAGGGAGTTCGCTAAATGCCAACCGCACGCGAAGTAAAAAACCGTATTCGCAGCGTTAAGAACATCGGGCAAATCACCCGTGCCCTAGAGGCGGTTTCCGCGTCTAAAGTCCGCCGTGCACAGGCGCGTGCCCTAGCTAGCCGTGCCTTTGCCGAAAAAGCATGGGAAATTCTGCTTAATGTTCAATCAACTGCTACCAAAGGCGCATCGCTGCATCCGCTGTTGACCGAACGCGAAACGGTCAACAATATCATGATTGTGCTCATCACTTCAGATCGGGGGCTGGCAGGCTCTTATAACACCAACATTATCCGCGTTGCCCAACGTTTTGCCGCGCGGATGAATAAACCTGTCAAGTGGGTGACCATTGGCCGTAAAGGGCGCGATACCCTCATTCGGCAAGGTGCTAACGTGGTCGCTGAATTCAGTGACCTGCCCGCCAATCCGACTACTGCCGACATTGCCCCATCAACCCGTTTGGCGATTGATGAGTTTCTCAGCGGCGGCGTAGATGATGTCTATATCGCCTATACCGATTTTGTCAATATGCTCACCCAGCGCCCGGTGGTACTGGGATGGCTGCCCCTTATTCCGCATACAATCGACGATCAGGTTGCGGCGGAATATGTGAAAGACGTTCCTGCCGTTTCCCAAACCGATTCCGTTTACGAGTACGAACCCAGCCCAGAGGCGATTCTGCAAGAAATTGTCCCGCGCTTTACCGAACTACAGCTCTATCAGGCTGTTCTGGAAAGCCAAGCAAGTGAACATGCTGCCCGTATGGTTGCTATGCGTAACGCTTCTGATAATGCGATGCAACTTGCAGATGACCTCACCCTGGTCTATAACAAGGCGCGTCAAGCCGCTATTACCAGCGAAATTCTGGACATCGTTGGCGGCGCTCGCGCACTTGATGAGGCGCTGGAAGCTGCTGCTCAAGAAATTTTGGATGCAGCAGATGCGAAAAAGTCCGCACCCAAAGCGAATGGAAAAAAAGCGCAGGTGTCGGCTGCCGCTCCAGAAAAGTCGGACAACCTGCGCAAAATTGAGGGCATTGGCCCCAAGATTGAAAAAGCGCTCAACGCAGCCGGTATTCATACCTATGCCCAGCTAGCCGCCGCCAGCGAAGAACAATTGCGCGCTGCGTTGGAAGCTGCTGGTATGCGTTTTGCGCCTAGCTTGCCCACATGGGCAGAACAAGCAGCATTCGCTGCTCAGGGTGATTGGGATGGTTTGGCTCAATTACAGGACCGGCTCGTCGCCGGACGTAAATAGCGCGATGTAATGGCAGGTAAACTGTCTACCAGAAACGAGGAGTACGACTGAATGGCTGAAATTACGGGTGTTGTCACCCAAATTCTGGGTAACGTTGTCGATGTCGAGTTCCCCGGCGGCGAACTGCCTGATATTTTCGATGCGGTGCGTATCCCGCGCGAGGGGAACGAAGACCTGATTGTTGAGGTGCAGATGCACCTTGGTAACAATACTGTCCGTACCGTTGCTATGGACACAACCGATGGCTTGCAGCGCGGTGTTCCAGCCTATGCCACCGGCGCCCCCATCGCTGTGCCTGTTGGCGAAGCATCATTAGGCCGTATTTTCAATGTGCTTGGTCGCCCCGTAGATGGTGGCGAACCAGTGGCCGATGATGTGCCGCGCCGTCCTATCCACGCTTCCGCCCCGAAGTTTGAAGAACAATCCACACAGGTTGAGGTTTTCGAAACTGGCCTGAAGGTTATTGACCTCGTCGCCCCGATGACCAAAGGTGGTAAGACGGGGATTTTCGGTGGCGCGGGTGTTGGTAAAACCGTGACCATCATGGAGCTGATTAACTCCATCGCTACCCAGCACGCGGGGTTGTCCGTTTTCGCTGGGGTAGGGGAGCGTACCCGTGAAGGTACACAGCTCTATGGCGAAATGCAAGAGGCTGGCGTTCTCGATAAATTAGCGATGGTTTTCGGCCAGATGAACGAGCCGCCAGGTGTGCGCCTTCGTGTTGCGCTCTCTGGCTTGACAATGGCCGAACACTTCCGCGATGAAGGTCGTGATGTGCTACTCTTCATCGATAACATTTTCCGTTATTCGCTAGCAGGTTCAGAAGTGTCCGCGCTTCTTGGCCGTATGCCTTCCGCTGTGGGGTATCAGCCGACACTAGCTGAAGAGATGGGGCAACTGCAAGAACGCATTACGTCTACCCGCAAAGGCTCGATTACCTCGATGCAAGCGGTTTACGTGCCTGCCGATGACTACTCTGACCCAGCCCCTGTAGCCGTGTTCACCCACCTTGATGGCACTATCGCTCTAGAACGCGCGATTGCGGCGCAGGGCTTCTTCCCCGCCGTTGACCCGCTCGCCAGTACCAGCAAGATTTTAGACCCGAATGTCGTTGGCGAGGAACACTACCGCACCGCCCGCGATGTGCAGCAGGTGCTCCAACGCTATAAAGA
>WGEI01000537.1 GCA_015492875.1 Anaerolineae bacterium
CTACCTTAGAACAAGCCCTTGAAAAACATCCGCACCATGTGCCATTACTTTGCCGTATGGGGCGTTGTATGTTCGACAGCGATGAAGAAGCGCTTGCGCGAGAATATCTGGCACGCGCCGAACTCATTGAACCCGAAAATCCGATATTACGACGTACCCGTGCCTATATCGCGAGGGCCTTAGCTAACGAATAAACACCTAATCCAATATCACTGGCTGAACCTGCCCGCTGGATAATTCTGTTAACGCTTGTTCGAATGCGTCTAAAACATCCAATGGCAATACGCTGATAATCGTTACATCAGCAGCAAACTCTTCGTTCTCAATCATGCCGCCATGCTGTTCAATCAGGCGGCGTGTTTGTTCAAATAGCGAATAAGGCACAGTTAAGCCGACTGTGCGCTTTTCAGCTTTAATCTCAATAGGTAACGAAGCCAGTGCAGTTTGTGCCGCTTCGGTATACGCGCGCACCAATCCGCCTGTACCTAGCTTCGTTCCACCAAAATAGCGCGTTGTCACCAGTAAAATATCGCCTAAATCACTCCCACGTAACACTGCTAGGGTAGGGGGGCCAGAAGTGCCCGATGGCTCACCATCGTCGCTCATACCCTCGATAACACTATTACCATACCCCACGCGAAAAGCATAAACATGATGCGTCGCATCTGGCATCTCTGCGCGCACTTGTTTAAGCGCATTTTTCACATCATCAGTGTTGAAAACGGGAAAAACTGTGGTGATAAAACGCGAGTTCACCACCACAATTTCAGTTCTATGAATTCCCGAAGGTATACGATAGGCTTGCATCATTCATCTAATCTGGATTGGTCTGAACAAAAGCAGCAAAGATTGGCGGTTGGATATATAAACGCCCCTGTGCTTTATCCAGCTTCAGCAAACGCTTGGGCATGAGCATATTCACGGCGCGTTCTGTCGCCACTGTAGATTCATATTGCATCAAGCCAGCTACCATTTTCAACACTTGTTTTTCGTTAGGCAATAAACTCTCCCACAGTGTTTCACATTCTTCACGAATGGCGCGTTTATGTAGCAAATGAGTTAATGTGTCATCGTCAATCGTGAGGTTTTGCCCTTCAAGGCTTCCCAGTGCGTGAAAGATAGAGCGCAATAAACCCGCATAACCGCCACTGACCTCGATAATAAAATCTACAACAGGCTCAGCATATTGCCGCCGTCGCCGTTTCATCAAATTCTCCACCATACGGCGAGCGTCCGCTTCGTTGTATGGCCCAACATAAAGCACATTATCATGAAATAGCTCAATGAATGGCTCTATCTCAACACGGGAAATCCCCATTTGGTCAACAATCGCATTCAGTGGCGCTCGTGTGAAAGTTAAAAATCTCAGTTGCTTTTTGTTGGCGTCGCGCAATCCCCTTAAAGTCAAAAAGAACTTTGCTGGCATTTGGCGCAACATTTCTTCAAATTCATCGAACATAAAGACAATCGAGACGCCACGCTGCATGAAAAACTCAAGGCCTATCTCTAAATAGCGAAGTCCCATACTGGCATATAAAGGGTTTGTGCCATCCTGTAACACCGCATAGGCATTGGAAAAATGTCTAGCATCTTCCCCCAATAAGTCAAAAGGATGAAAGGCCATATATAAACGGTGCATCAACAGTTCGTAACCGCTCCAACACCGTACTGCGATATTGTCCTCAGCGCTGATTGGCACGAGTAAATTGGGGTCAATTACTATCGCCTTAAACAAAGCGGTATCGGTAATTTCCATGTAATGCGCCTGTACATCGGGGTCAGCTAAATGTTGGAGCAAGTTCGTTTTACCCACGCTACCTGCACCGACCAGCGAACAAGAATCATTCGCCAACCACCTTTGCATTACATAGCTCACCTCTTCAACCCGAAAGTCCAGAGGTTGCTTACGATTTCGTGTCATTGGATTACCTTCTTCAATATGCATCAAAATCAACGCCAGTTTAACCCGCCTTAATGTTCATGACAAATCAGCCTACAGGCCTTTTTCTCTTTTCGCCGTATGTTACAATTGCTCCAGTGTATTTTCAGGGCACGGGGAAGGTTATATGACCCAAACGACAGCTACCACTTATGACTTCACAGCGCTAAGTGCAGATATTCGCCTATTGGGAAGTTTGCTCGGTCAAGTCATACGTGAGCAACATGGAGAAGCTGCCTATAACCTCGTCGAGCGCGTGCGTGCCGCGGCCAAAGCGCGCCGCGATTTAACCCACGTATCCACTGAAGATTTAGCCGCCATTATCGAAAATACCACTTTAGACGAACGCCGCATTTTAACCAAAGCATTCAGTAATTATTTTCAGCTCATCAACATAGCAGAAGACCAACAACGCATTCGCATCCTGCGCCAACGAGAAGCGCAGGGGCGTTTATCAGAATCCATCGATGATGCCATCCTCACCCTTAAGGAAAGTGGCGCTACTGCTGAAGATTTGCAGAAGCTCTTCAACTTCCTCCGCGTACGTCTTGTGCTCACAGCACACCCCAGCGAAGCGAAACGCAAGGAAGTTTTAGTGAAATTGCGCCACATAGCACAGCTTATGTTTGAGCGCGACCGCTCTCACCTATTGCCACGCGAAGAACAAAACCTAATACATATTCTCACTGAAGAAATTGAAGAGTTATGGCAAACTCGCCTTACGCGGGCAAACAGGAAAACTGTAGCTGATGAAGTGGACTTTGGCCTTTATTTCATCACTTCAGTCATCATGGATATCGTCATCCAAGTTTATGCGGACTTAGAGGCAAGCCTTAACAAACACTATCCAGAAGCTGATTGGTCTCAACCGCCGGGGTTATTGCGCTTTGCCTCATGGATTGGGGGCGATAGAGATGGTAACCCTAACGTTACATCCGATGTCACATTGCAAACACTCGCCACACTGCGCACCGCTGCCCGCTATCACTATATCGGAGAAGTGACTTTTCTGCGGGAACATTTAACGCAAGCAATTGACGAAATCCCCGTATCACAAGCGCTGCGGGATGCTGTTGCCCAGTATCCACAC
>WGEI01000538.1 GCA_015492875.1 Anaerolineae bacterium
CGTGACGTGATTAATGCGGTTCTAGCAGAGCAAGCAACTAACCCATACCGCGCCTACATTGGCATACAAGAGCTAAGTCAATGGGTGCAGCGTGAGGACTGGGAAGCGATTTTAGATGGTTTCGCCCGCTGTGTACGCATTACACGAGGTGAACAAGAGCGCTATAGCATTGATCCATCGCTATTTGAACATGATGAAGAGCGCTATCTCTATGAGGCATATCAAGAGGCCTATAGCAAGTTAGATGGCGGCAATGTTGATGCCTTCCTGAACGCGTTCGAGCCAATGTTGCCCGCTGTTACCGCTTATTTTGATACTGTGTTGGTTAATGCGGAAGATGAGAAGCTGCGACACAATCGCATCGGCCTTTTACAAGCGATTGGCGCTATGCAAGACGGGCGTGCCGATATGAGCCTGCTCGTTGGCTTCTAAGCGCGTTGACTTGTGGCAATCATGATTTTCAGAGGTCGGGGAAACTCGGCCTCTTTTGATATAACTTTTATGTTTCTTTGACGAACTTTTTATCCAATATCCATAATATAAAAATGTAAAGTCCGCATGAAACACTGGTGTATGAGGAGGTGGTGGTATGCTCGCATCGCTCAATCGTAACTGGTGGTTATTCATGGTGCGGGGCTTTGCCGCTGTGCTATTTGGCGCTATATCGCTATTTATGCCTGGCCTTACATTAGCAGCACTCGTCATTTCGTTTGGCGTATTCGCCATCGTGAGCGGCGCAGCAACAGCCTATCATGCCTTTAACGCCCGCCACGAGCAACATGATTGGTGGGTGCAGTTGATGGAAGGCTTTGTGGGCGTTGTAGCCGGTATTTTGACACTCACTTGGCCAGATATTGCCAGCCTAGGCCTATTGTTCTTCATCGCGGCTTGGGCAATTTCCAGCGGTTTGTTACAAATTGTCACTGCATTCCAGCTACGTAAAGAAATTGACAATGAATGGATGCTTGGCATCAGCGGGTTGCTATCCATTCTGTTTGGTCTGTTCATCATCCGCTTCCCGCTGGGCGGCGTGCTGGCAATTGCCTCGATCATCGGCATCTATGCGATGGCATACGGTATCTTAATGTTCGCACTCGGCTGGCGTTACTATGATCGTCAAGGGCAAGAGCAGGATGATAACGTCCAAACCCAACAACGGGCTGGCGGCACAGCATAGAACAAATCTCAGTTGGTGAAATAGGTGGGGGCAAGTTCCCCGCCTATTTTATTTTGTTGACTATCCCCCGTTGCACGCCCATAGCTCCCCCCCTATAATGAACTGCAACGCATGTAAGGGGCGGGTTGATGTCTGTCGCTCAAGAAATCAAAGCTCGACTGGATATTGTTGAATACGTCCAACAATATGTGCCGCTAAAAAAATCAGGGCGACACTATAAAGCTTGTTGCCCATTTCATAGTGAAAAAACCCCATCGTTTATTGTCAACAGCGAGACCCAATCATGGCGGTGTTTTGGCGCGTGTAGCGAAGGTGGCGACATCTTCAACTTCGCTATGAAGCTGCATGGCTGGGATTTCCGCCAAGCGTTAGAGGAACTAGGGCGGCTCGCAGGCGTTGAAGTGCGCCAACAAACGCCGCAACAGCGCGAGCAAGCCCAACATGAAGAACGCTTGCGCGACATCCTGCGAACGGCAGCAGAGGCTTTCCACAGCGCGTTGTTGCAAGATGCCCCAGATTCACAGGCGGTGCTACAATACGCTGTTGAGCGGCGGGGATTCTCTCTTGAAACCATTGAGAAGTATCAAATTGGCTTCGCCGTTGAGAGTTGGGATAATCTGCTGATTCACCTGCGGGAAATAGGCTATCGAGATGATGACATCGTCGAAGCCGGATTAGCGATACGTAATGACAAAGGGCGCATATACGACCGTTTTCGCAACCGCCTCATCATCCCTATCCGCGATGAACGGGGACGTGTGGTTGGCTTTGGTGCGAGGGCGCTCGGTGATGAGCATCCTAAGTATTTGAACTCTCCCCAAACACCTGTCTTTGACAAAAGCCGATTATTGTTTGGGCTTGATATGGCGCGGGAGAGCATTCGCCAAAGTGGTATGGCGATTGTGGTAGAGGGCTATATGGATGTCATTCAAGCGCATCAGGCGGGCTATATGAATGTGGTTGCTCAAATGGGCACAGCATTGACTGAAGCGCAGCTGAAACTCATCGCCCCACGCCACGCCCAGCGGATTATTCTCGCACTGGATGCTGACGAGGCGGGGCAAAATGCCATGCGGCGCAGTTTGGAAGTGGCGCGACAGGTACTACAGGACGACTATGCTGGGCAGCTATCTGTAGACATTCGCATTCTACAAATTCCAGGGGCGAAAGATCCGGACGACTTCTTACGCGCCACGCCAGAGCAATGGCCCCAACTCATCGAGGCGGCCTTACCCATTGCCGATTTCATCATCAACCTAGAAACCGAGAAACTGCCGCCAGATGCCTCTATTCAAGAGCGAGAACGGGCGGCAAGGGCGATACTGCCCTTACTCTACGCCAGCGAAGACAACCTCTATCGCAAGGCGAATATCCAAAAACTGGCTATGCGGCTACGCATTCAAGAGGCAGACCTGCTGGCATGGGCAGAAGAGCAGCGCCGTATCGATGCTGCAAAACCACCACTAGCCAACTATGAGCAACCACCATCATTAGATGAATTGCCACCGCCACCGCTGCCGCTAGAAGAAGATGATGCCAGCGAAGCCATTACAAATGCCCCGCCACCACAACCGAGAAGACGTACTGGGCGCTGGGCGGCTGAAATGCAATGTCTGCGCATTCTTTTGCGCAATGCCGATTTATACTATGCCCTTAACCGCACTATCCGTGAACTGGCCAATAATGATGAATTGCTGTTGAAATATGCTTTCAGCGAGTTTTGTGAAGATGACTTCATAGAGCCAGATTATCGCCAAATTATGGCGAGGTTTTTGCAATCACTGCAACAGGAAACCCTAGAAACACAAGACTTCATCGTCCAAGCCATCAATCCCATGCTAGAACCTACCTTCCAAGAGCTTTTGCAAGAAGAAGCGGTGATGGTACAAAACAAAGCCCCCCGTTTAGCTGGTGAATTTGAGCAGATATGGGGAGACTTCAATCGTTTCTCTAGGCGATTAGTAGACCCGCTTGCTGAATTGACAGCGCAGGCTTTACAATTGCGGCAAAGCCGTATAGAACGGGAGTTGAAAGAGTTACGCTGGCTGCTGCAAGATGGCAATCAAACAAAACAAACGGGGGCAAGGCACGACATTCACGAGCATATCGCAACGTTAGTGCGGGCAAAGCACTTGATTGATGCAGCAATCGCACAACATCGTAATATGATATAGGGCAATCATCTTCTTTAATAGCATAGCAAGCACATGCTGCCACATATCACCCCAATCAATCAATTGTTCAAACGGGTACGGATAATACTTATGAGCGATGACGAAACGCTGGACACCGAACTAGATGATTTTGAAGATATTGACGACGACGATAATGACATTGACGATTTGGATGACTACGAAGAAGAAGACACCGATGTCTTAGAAGTTCTAGATGCCGATCGTCGGAACTATGTTCAGGAAATGCAAATTGCTATTGATGATGACGATGATGCAGATGAAGAAGACGATAGCCGCTACGATGTCACATCTCTAGCCGATGATCCTGTACGCATGTATCTCAAAGAAATTGGTCAAGTGCCCTTGCTAGATGCAAATCGTGAAATCTGGCTGAGCACACTCATTGCTGCTGAAAGGCTGCTGCAACAGCTCACTGATGAGTTATCCAGCCTAGAAAACAGCAGCGACCCATCATGGCTGCCATCGCCAGTCGATATTGCTATCCATGCTTATCACTTCATCATGGAGCATTGGCAACAGGTCTTGGATACTGCCCCTAATTTCAATGTTGAAGCGCCAGACCTGTGCGAGATTATCAATGAGGCGCAACTGGTCATGGAGAATTGGGACCGTGACGAGGTCTCTTATGTCTGCGATTATTTGCGGCAAAGGAACTGGGGACGTGATGACGCATGGACAGAATTGGCCACCCACCTGTTCGATGTCATGCAGGGGATTTACCTACTACGGCGATTAGAGCAAATCGAGCTACGGGGCTACTATCGCCGCAAGAAGACATTGCCCCCAGCAGAAATATATATTGAATGGCTAGCATCAGACCCAGATGCTGAAGAAGACCTGCAAGACCAGTATAAGCACATTGAATTACAGGCGGAGATGGCGGTAGAAGCGCTCATCCGCGCTAATTTGCGGCTAGTCGTGAGTGTGGCTAAGCGATATATGGGGCGCGGTATCAACTTCCTTGACCTCATTCAGGAAGGGAACATCGGTCTACTACGCGCCGTCTCGAAGTTTGACCATACGAAAGGCTATAAGTTCAGCACTTATGCCACATGGTGGATTCGCCAAGCCATCAGCCGCGCGATTGCAGACCAAGCGCGCACAATCCGCATTCCGGTGCATATGGTCGAAACCATCAACCGCCTGATGCGCGTTCAACGAGAACTGCTCCAAACATTGGGCGCTGAACCTAGTGCTGAACAAATTGCGCTGGAGATGGACTTTTTAACGCCAGAAGAAACCGCCGCTATCAAATTGCTACGGCGAGAGGGCGCACCATTAGACCCCGGCTTAGCGCGAAAATTACGCCGCGCCGCCCAAAAAGTGCGCAAGATTATGCGCATCAGTCAAGAGCCAATGAGTCTAGAAATGCCGATTGGCCAAGAAGATAGTAGCCAACTGGGCGATTTCATTGAAGATGATAAAGAACCTGGCCCAATGCAAGCGGCTAATCGCCAGCTATTGAAAGAGCAAATTCGCTCGGCTCTCGGTGTCCTGAGTGACCGAGAGAGAGAGGTGCTGGAACTGCGCTTTGGGTTAGTTGATGGCGAAGACCATACGCTAGAAGAAGTTGGGCGGTACTTCGGCGTCACGCGCGAGCGCATCCGCCAAATTGAAGCGAAAGCGTTGCGCAAATTGCGCCACCCAACCCGCAGCCGCCAATTACGCGATTATCTCGAAATTTAGTTCTTGGGGCGGCACACCAGCTGCCCCTATAGCCTCGCTTTATCACCATACTGACAGAGGGAAAACATGCCCCCACAACCGAAATATTGCCCTATTTGCAGCGCTGAACTGGGCGAACGTGAAGAAGGTGGACGCATTCGCCCTGCATGTGATCATTGCGGCTATGTGCATTATGTCAATCCAGTGCCGGGGGTAGGGTTGGTCATCGAAAAAGATGGCGGGGTTGTGCTCATTCAACGGGGGCAGCCGCCGCATCAAGGGGCATGGACATTGCCCAGCGGCTTTGTTGAAGCCGACGAAAGCGCAGAAGAAGCGGCTATCCGCGAAGCAGAAGAAGAAACTGGCCTGAAAACTGAGATTATTGAGATGGCCGGGGTTAACTCCTTCCCAGAAGGACCGCCCGTCTCTGGCATTATGATATTTTATCGCTTACGGCCAATTGGTGGAGCGTTACGGGCGGGGGATGATGCCGCCGATGTGCGGGTGTTTCAGCCAAATGAAATCCCGCCGCTCCCCTTCCGCACACATCGAGAGATGATCGCCGAATGGCTCGAAAAATATGCAGAGGGCGGTTATAGCCAACGCCAAAAAATCCCCAAAGCTCCATTTCGTATACGCCGCGCCCAACCAGCAGACTGGGAGCAGATTACTGGCCTGTTGAGCTTGATACCCGCGAATAGAAATTTGCAGGGCGATGATTGGAACGCCAGCAGGCAACGCTTTTTCGAGAGCGACACGGTTGAGGTGTTTGTAGCGGAGACGGCAGGGCAAAGCCCGCTAATCATTGGTTGTGTGGCGCTTTCAATTGTGCGAAGCTTGACGGAAAATCGCGGTTTTATCAATGACATGGCCGTATTACCTACTTGGCAGCGGCATGGTGTGGGCGCAGCGTTATTAGAGGCGGTGCTACGGCGTGCGCATGAACGCAACTTGCGCATTTTGATGGTCAATGCAGAGCGCGGGAATGAACAGGCACGGGCTTTTTATGCCGCGCTGGGATTCACAGAAGTTTCGATAATGCGGCTGAAAATTCGTTGAAATATTTGCATATACTAACCAAACACAGCACAATAAGGCATTGGAACTGCATAGGTAAGGGGTGCACTGATGCTTGGTCAGGAATATGAGCATTTACAATGGATTTTAGGGTATAAAGAGCGACGGGTGGGGGAAGTGCCTAACACTTGGGTAGCTGATTATTCGCTCGTAGACCTGATTGAAAAAGGCCTCATCAATCCCGATCATGGCAATACCTTTCTAGAAACCGCTGGCCTGAAGGATTTTTTCTGGCAAATCACTTGGCCAGAAGATTATGAAACACCGGATGAATTTCTAGTCAACGCGATTGGGCAGGCACGCGGCTATGTCATCTTTGTGCATGGCTGGACGGGCAATCATCTCATCTGGGAAGACCTCCCTGGTATGACTGTACTCTCCAACCGCCAACTGGTCGCTTTCTCGGTTGACCACAACGGCTTTGGCCAATCGCGCTTTGTGAGCAGTACCCCTCATACGGATAAATGTAACCCGCCGGCAGCGATGGAAACGCTTCAGCAGTGGGTAGACCTCATAAAAATTCGGCGGCAGCCGGGGCAAATTGGCCAGCGCGTTATCCACTTTGTTGGACATAGTATGGGGGGAGCAACTCTCTTCTACCTAAATCCGATACTGTGGAATTATGGGGAAGTCACACGCTATGCCCTAGCGCCCGCCCTATTACTCGAAGATGAGATGCACCAAGTATTCTACACCACACTTGGCATTGGCATTGGCATTCTACAACGCATCCCCGTTTTAGAAGTATTTGAGCGCTTTTTGAAACCCAGCATGCTCAGCACACTGCTTTCGGGGGCAAGCGATAATGTCAAAGCGTTGCACTCAGCACAATATAACGACACACCACGCGGCATCACTGGGGCAACATTTTTAGCAATGGGGCGGCTACAAAACAGAGAAATTGCCCACGATTGGGAACTTATGCGGGTGATGCTAGGACATCGTGACCCGCTTGTTGGGCTAATCGATATGATGGATTTGTTGATGAAGCTGGAATTCCCCGCTGCCAATATCCGCGTTGTGCCGGGCACGCACTATATGTTCAGCGTTGGGCACGAAACCCCCGCCAACGCTTGGCAACATGCGCAAAACCGAGAACTCGTTGTTCAAGACATTTTAGCCCTCCATCAGAAAGCATGTAGCATGCAAGAGAAGGGGCATTTAATTGGCTAAAGGGCAATTAAATCCTCTAAGTGAGAAATTTTGGGGGGTAATTCTGGTTAATTTAGGGTACAATACGACATACAAACTCATAGAGAGCAGGATAATAGACTGATATAGTGAGATTGCTTGACACTCGTCAGTCGTTATGCTAATCTCTTTCTGACTTAATTGCTCCAAATTGAACAAACGGGTTGGAAGACGCAAACATGGCCTTGCAAGAGTTCGCCCCAATTGGCGCGATGTTGTTGTTCGCCATTATCGTGGCGAGTATTGTGCTCGTCATCTCTCGTATATTTGGCCCGCATCACCCCACCTTTAGAAAAACTGCCCCTTATGAAAGCGGAATGAAGCCTATTGGACCCGGCACACGGCGCATACCGGTGAAGTTTTATCTCACCGCTGTGCTGTTCATCATTTTTGATGTCGAGGTCATTTTCTTCTTCCCGTGGGCAGTCGCCTCGCGCGAGTTGTCGCTGCTGGGGTTGGGGGTGATAGGGGTGTTTACCTTTATTCTCCTCGTCGGCTTCATTTATGAATGGAAGAAAGGTGGTATGGAATGGGAGTAAGCGCCAAACTAGGTAATCTCGGCGTCGTTACCACCACCCTGGAACAAGCCGTTAATTGGGGGCGCACAGGGGCGATGTGGCCGTTACTCTTCGGCCTCGCCTGCTGCGCTATCGAGATGATGGCTACCCAGGCATCCGATTATGACCTTTCACGCTTCGGTATGGAGTTAAACCGTGCCAGCCCGCGCCAAAGTGATTTAATGATCGTGGCGGGGCGGGTGACGCGCAAAATGGCGCCGGTTGTCCGCCAACTATATGATCAAATGGCCGACCCCAAATGGGTGATTTCAATGGGTGATTGCGCCTCATGTGGCGGGGTATATAACAACTATGCTGTTGTGCAAGGCGTAGATGAAATTATCCCTGTCGATGTATATGTGGCGGGTTGTCCACCACGCCCAGAACAGCTCATTCATGGCATTATGACTTTGCATGAGCGTGTGAAGGGTGAAAGAATCTCCCAGTGGGCTTAATTGCTTAAAGGGACATATGAAGATGAGAATTCCAGAAGCAAAAGACCCGGTGGCCGCATTGAGA
>WGEI01000539.1 GCA_015492875.1 Anaerolineae bacterium
CCCGTTGGCCATCGTCAGATGAAACAGCCACCTTTATTTGATTTTAGTGATGAGCAAGAAGCTGCATTAGAACAATTGCCACTTCAACCAGTAATTGACGCGCTACAAGAGCCGCTTACCTCCACAACAATTCCCAAATATGCCCATAATGCCGTTTATGACCTCGTTGTGCTTCAGCGTTATGGCCTCGTTGTCTCTCCCATTGAATTTGACACAATGGTCGCGGAATGGGTCTTAGACCCCTTGAGCAAGTTTCTGGGTTTGAAAAACCTCGTGCGCCAGCGGCTGGGCGTTCAGATGACGGGCATCAGTGAGCTATTGGGGAAGGGGCGCAATCAAATCACGATGGATTTAGTGTCCATTGAAGACGCTGCCCCATATGCCGCCGCTGATGCTGTGTATACCCACCGACTGGTTGAAATTTTGCGTGAAGATTTGCAATCGGCTGGCCTGATGGAACTATATAATACGCTGGAGATACCCTTTATCCCCGTTTTGGCAGATTTAGAACAAGCTGGCGTCCTGCTAGATGCCCCGTATCTAGCAGAATTCAGCCAACGTTTAGCCGATATGCTCGCTGAATACGAGCAGGAAATATACGCCCTCAGCGGCGGCTATGGCGAGTTCAATATCAATAGCCCCAAGCAGCTAAACGATGTACTTTTCGGTAAATTGGGGCTACCTGTTGCCGGCTTACGCAAAACGACGCATGGTTA
Source organism: Anaerolineae bacterium (assembly GCA_015492875.1). Lineage (GTDB taxonomy): Bacteria > Chloroflexota > Anaerolineae > Aggregatilineales > Phototrophicaceae > S146-30. The sequence goes on from WGEI01000539.1 coordinate 717, forward strand.
TTCAACGGATGCCGCCACACTAGAGGCGCTACGAGATGAGCATCCCATCATTCCCGTAATTCTTCAGTATCGTGAAGTTGCTAAACTTAAAAGCACCTATGTAGATGCTTTGCCCCAGCTTGTAAACCCCAAAACAGGCCGCTTACATACTAGCTATAATCAAACAGGAACATCTACAGGGCGCTTGAGTAGCAGTGACCCTAATCTGCAAAATATCCCCATTCGCACAGAACTAGGCCGCGAAGTGCGTCGTGCGTTTATCGCCGCACAAGGGCACAAATTGCTCTCTGTCGATTATAGTCAAGTAGAACTTCGGGTTCTGGCGCACATCAGCCAAGATGCCACACTATTAGAGGCCTTCCGCCAAGGGCAAGACATTCACCGTGCTACTGCCGCCGCAGTCTATGGCATTCCAATTGATGAAGTGACCTATGAACAGCGCAGCTTTGCCAAGCGGGTGAACTTCGGCTTGATTTATGGCATGGGGGCTTACCGCTTGGCGCGTGATAGCGACCTTACATTGGCGCAAGCCCGCGAGTTTATAGAGACATATTTCGCCCGTATGCCGGGCGTAGAGCGTTATATCGAGGAGACAAAACGCCAAGCCAGAGAACAAGGATATGTGACAACATTGTTCGGCAGAAGGGGTGAGTTCCGCGCTTTGCAGAGCGCCCAAACGCGCCCGCAAGTGGCGCAGGCCTTAGAGCGCGCAGCTATCAATATGCCTATTCAAGGTAGCGCCGCCGATATTCTCAAACGGGCGATGATAGACCTCCACCGCGCACTGAACGAAAAGGGCTTTCGTGCTAAGATGATTTTGCAAGTCCACGATGAATTGGTATTAGAAGTGCCTGATGAAGAATTGGAAGCAGTAACCGCCCTCACCGTCGAAGTGATGGAAGCGGCTTATCCACTCGATGCGCCTTTAGTTGCGAACGCTGCTGTGGGGCAAAATTGGCGCGATATGGCGGCATTGCCTCACCCTTAGATGCCGCTTGTGGCGGGAAGGTGCGCCATTAATGTGTTTGTGCTATACTGCCGATTAGCTTTATTGGTTATCAAAGTAACAGGGGCTTAAGTGCCCTCATGGCGGAGTTATGAAACATTTCCTCGAACTTTCGGAATGGTCAACGAAAGACCTGTGGCATATTTTACAATTAGCTGTTCATCTTAAATTAGAGTGGCAATCCGGCGGCAATCGTCCGGTATTGAAGAATAAGCTCTTGGCTATGGTTTTTCAGAAGCCATCTTTGCGCACCCGCGTTTCATTCGAAGTCGCTATGAAGCATCTCGGTGGCGATGCCATTATGCTTGGCCCCCAGGAAATTGGGCTGGGGAAGCGCGAGAGCATTGCCGATATTGCGCGCGTACTATCTGGCTATGTCGATGCGATTATGGCGCGTGTTTTTGATCATCAACATGTTGTTGAGTTGGCACAATATAGCCGTGTGCCTGTGATTAATGGGTTGAGCGACGATACCCATCCCGCGCAAGCAATGGCGGATATTCTCACTATTTTTGAGCACTTTGCTCATACTAAAGGCTTAAAACTCGCCTATATTGGCGATGGCAATAATGTTGCGACTTCCTTGCTATATGCTTGCGCCCATTTTGGGATGAATTACGCTATCGCCTCGCCAGAAGGGTATGATTTGCCCGCTTCAGCACTGGTGAAAGCGACAGAAATTGCCACCCGTAACGGCATCACAGTTGAAACTTTGCGCGACCCGAAAGTTGCCGTAGAAAACGCCGACATCATTTATACTGATACTTGGGTAAGCATGGGGCAAGAAGGTGAGACCGAGCAACGGCGTCAGCTCTTCTTGCCTTATCAGGTCAATGCGGATTTGATCGAACGAGCCAATAGCAACCACATTGTCTTACATTGCTTGCCCGCACATCGTGGCGATGAAATTACAGACGATGTCGCCGATGGCCCAACATCGGCAATCTTCCAGCAGGCCGAAAACCGCTTGCACGCCCAAAAAGCGATTTTGGTGAAACTGCTGGCACTTGATAAATAGCAACACACATAAGAAACGGTGGAAGTAGGGCAATGGCCGAATATCCTGCAGAATACCATCAGTATGTACAGCAAGGGCATGATGCCGCATGGGAGCAAAATTGGCGTGGCGCTGTAGAAGCATATGCCGCTGCCTTGAAACTCGTGCCAGAAGACCCCGATGTGCATGTGTATCTTGGGGGCGCGCTAGTCAATGCTGGGCAGCTAGACCGTGCGTTGAAGCTATTTAACCGTGCCGCCCAACTGTCTCCAGATGACCCTGTTCCACTGGAAAAAAGCGCGGATGTGTTAGAACGTATGGGTCGCCTGCGCGAGGCGGCTCAACAGTACATTAAAGTTTCCGATATTTACCTCGCCCAGCGCGACCTTGATAAAGCGATTGGCAATTGGGAACGCGCAACACAGTTAACGCCGGGCCTTGTTGCTGTCCACGCCAAACTCGCACAAGCCTATGAGCGCATTGGCGAAAAGAAAAAGGCCGTCCGCGAGTATCTCACATTGGCTTTTAACTTCCGCCGTTTAGAAAAAATTGATAACGCGCTGAAGGCCGTTGAGCGCGCCCTTCGTTTAGACCCTAAAAACCCACAGGCCTTAAATACCCGCCGCGCCCTACAAGCTGGTGGGGATATTATCCTGCCAGAATCGTGGATAGAGGGCGATGACCCCCCGAAAAAAGAGGCTGCTTCTACGGGTTTAGTCGACCCCTTTGCCGAAGAAGAGGAAGAACTAGCCGATGTCGGTGATTCTGACCCGCTTGGCCCTATGGGAGAGGCGATGAATGAAGCCTTGATGCTACTCGCCCAATATGTGGTGGAAAGTGGCTCGCTCGATGCTTCTGGGGCGGCGGCCATGCAAGCTATGGAGTTGCAGCGGCAACAAGTTTATGAAGAAGC
>WGEI01000540.1 GCA_015492875.1 Anaerolineae bacterium
CTTTATCAATGCTGCGGCGGGCGGGTTCGAACTTCTCGATGATACCAGCGAGTGTTTTGCGCTGGAGTTGGTCTTCATCAAAAGTTAAGTCGCCAGCGAAGAAAAACGAGAGGTCGCCATCGCGTAAAATCATTGATTGGTGGGCGGCAGTATGGCCGGGGGTTGGCACAAGTACAACATCGCCAGCCTCTGTGAGGCGGTAGCTCTCTCCCCATGCGCCAAAATCGCCATGCTGATAGCGGATGGGGGTCGGTCGCCAACCTTGCGGCCAAAGGCAAGGCGCTGCCCCATTGATGCCATTGAGCGCATTGCGATACTCATCTACATTGACGATGAACTCCGCATTGGGAAAGAGGCCGATGCCGCCACAGTGGTCTACGTGAAGATGGCTGAGCACTACCCAACGCACGTCAGCGGGATGAATGCCCAGCTTGAGCAATTGTTGGTCGAGTTGCTGCTCTGGCGCAATATCATACTTTAGAATGTTGTGGCTGGCGATGAGCCACGAGAGCGTATGGGAGCAGGCATAGTATTGTAGTGTATCCTGTGCGGCGGCAGCGAGTTCGCCAGTATCGAAAACAATGACACCTTCTGGATGTTCAATCACATAACAGCCAATTGGCAGCGGCGCGGTCATCTTGCGCCCGTACATGATACGGAGAAAGCGAATATGCCGCCAACCTTTTAAGGTGCGGTGCGCCTCCTTAACGCGCATAGTCCCTGTGCTGATGTAGTGAATTGGTATCATTAAATTGTGTCTCGTTAGCAGGTCGTTTACAGGTCGTCTAGTTCGCCATTGCGCAGGCTGATTTCAAACGCGCGCCCGACTAGCAAAATATGCTCTACAAAAATAGCTAAGGCTTCTTCATCGACGGCGTCAAAAAGTGCATCGAGCAAATCTGCTGGCGTGCTATAGATGACTTCGGTGGCCAAACAAGACACCGCTTGCTGGACAGAAGGGCGAGAGGCGGGCGGCGCGCCTTCCATGAGGCGGTTGAACCAGCGTTCGATGATGGGGTGAACTTGAGCACAGGCAGACCCGTGACCCAGCTGTTCATTGGCGAGGTCTTCAAATTCTTCTAGCCATTCGGGGCGTTCGTCATCGGGTTCTTGCCCGCGATTGGGCGCACCATCGGGTTCGATAGAGGGGTTGCCGTGGTCACTCATCTGACAGCTCCTGCACTGTGCGAGACTGATGCACAAAGTGTATGCTGAACCGTAAAGATTGGCAAGACCCACAGCCTATCAAGTTAAAAAGAGCTATGAGGCAAGATTTGAGGCTGTTACAATGCGGCATATTCTGAAAGATGAGGGATGGTTTCGATGAAGCGTAGACGTTTCTTGACGGTGGCGCTGGGCACAGGCATCAGCGGGTTCTTTTTGTGGCTGGCCTTCCGTGAATTACAACCAGCACAAGTTTGGGAGAACATCCAACAAGCACAAGTTGGCTGGCTCGGTATTGGCGCTCTTGTTTACTTTGCGGCGGTCACGGTGATTGCGCTACGCTGGCAATTTTTATTGCGCGCCATTCACCACGTACCCCTGAACAAGCTCACGCCATTAGTCGCCATCGGCTATATGGGGAACAATGTTTACCCCTTCCGCGCTGGCGAGGCCTTGCGCATTTTCCTGCTCTACCGCAACCATCACATCCCCATCGGACGGGCGACGACAACCGTCGCCGTAGAGCGCACTTTTGACGGTGTGGTGATGGTATCTTTCATCCTGTTCTCGCTATTGTGGATAGATATTCAATCGGAGACGGTGGAAACAATCACCTACATCGCCGCGCCCATATTCCTCAGCGCCGTGCTCATCTTCTTGGCGTTAGCCGCCCGTCCACAAATTTTGAGAAAACTGGCCTATGCGATAGCGCGCCCGCTACCGGAAAAACTGGGCGGGATTATCACTGGCATTGCCGACGAAATCCACGAAGGGCTGGCGGGTTTGCGCAGCCCCTTACATTTGAGCGGTGCGGTCATCAGCAGTTATATAACATGGGCGATTGAGGCCAGTGTTTACTGGATCGTCATGCAGGCCTTTGGGTTTGACGCGCCGTATACTGTGGCGCTGCTGGTGGTGGGCACGGTGAATTTAGCCGGACTGATACCCGCTTCGCCGGGGCAAGTTGGGGTCTATGAGGCGGTGGTGAGTGCGGTTATGGCGGCGGCAACGGGCATATCGCGGGAGAGCGCGTTGGCCTATGCGCTGGTGGTGCATGTGGTGATTTGGCTGCCGGTTACGTTGGTGGGTTTCTACTTCCTCATACGGCAAGGGCTGGGCTGGTCGGCGATTACCCGTGCGAAGGAATTGGAGGCGCAGGCAGGTTGAGCTTTCAGTATGGCTGCTCACGAATTGCGAGAGGACGAACTTAAGCATCCGCTGTTTGCCATATGACATAAGTCCTTTTGGGTGGCGTGGTTCGCGCCATCGATGGCGGCTTCTGTTACAA
>WGEI01000541.1 GCA_015492875.1 Anaerolineae bacterium
CCTCTATATTGTATTCAACAAACCGCGCAACGTCCTTTCCGCAAAGACGGGCAATCCCAAAGATGACCGCCCTACGGTGAGAGAGCTTATCCCGGTGGAGGGGCATCTGTTTACCATTGGGCGTTTGGATGCGGAAAGCGAAGGTTTAATGGTTCTCACCAATGACGGTGAATTAGCCAATCAACTGGCGCATCCACGCTATGAGCACACCAAAACGTATAAGGTGGAGGTTTATGGGCGCATCACTGATGAAACAGTGGAGCAGTGGGAAGCTGGCGTCTGGCTGCCGGAAGGGCGCACTGCACGCTGTTCAGTGAAAATACTGGGGCGCACCCACGAGACGACAATCCTGCGGGTAGTTTTAACAGAAGGCAAAAAGCGGCAAATTCGGCGCGTAGCAGCTATGCTCGGCCACCCTGTGAAGCGGCTTATCCGCACGCATATAGGCCAGCTGGGGCTGGGCACGTTAGAGCGCGGCGCATGGTATGAACTGAGCGAGGAAGAAGTTGAAGCCCTAAAAATGCCCGCCAATGAAATTCACTATATTCGTAAAAAACGGCGTGAAGCGAAGCGCAATAAGCGTTCATACACGTCTAAAAACAAAAGCAAAAGCAACAAAAGGCGGTAAACGGTGAGCCAATCACTCAGTGTACAAGAATATATAGCCTTGCAACCGCGCTTAGCGTGGCGGCGCTGGCTAATGCGCCTACTGATTCGCACAGTAGGCTATGCACTGGTGAAAGTTGAAGTGGAAGGGCTAGAAAACGTGCCCGATTCTGGCCCAACTATTTTGATGATGAATCATATATCGGCCATTGACCCCGTCATTTGTATGGGGGCGGTGACTAGCCGCTTCGTCATTCCGATGACAAAAGCCGAAGTGGAACACGCGGGTTTATTGGGTTTCTTCGCCAGATGGTGGAAGCCCTTTTTTGTGCATCGCGGGGCGGCGGATAGGCGGGCGCTCATGGCGTCAATGGAACTCATCCGCAGCGGGCAGCTTGTCCTCATCGCCCCAGAAGGCACACGTCACCCAGAGGGATTACAAAAACCTCATGATGGATTGGCTTATGTGGCGACTAAAACCGATGCGGTTATTGTGCCCGCAGCAATTTCTTATGCACAGGATGCGCCACAAAAATTGAGGCACTTTCGGCGTGCCTATGCGAGCATTCGCTTTGGGAAACCTTTTAAGTTCAAAAAGGTGGCAAGGCAAAAGCGCGTACCGCGAGAGACCCTACATGCCATGATGGAAGAAGCCATGTATCAATTGGCAATGGCAGTGCAAGATGAGAATGCACGCGGTGTATATAGTAATTTAACGCAAGCGACAACCCAATATATTGAATTTGTAAACCCTAAAAACTACGCAACCTAAGGCTATTGACAGCTTATTTGTTTGCTGTTAAGGTGTGTAAATCTATCAAAAAGAGTTAAAGGAGGATGCCGCGCAACAGAGCAAGCAGGAGGGAATGGATAGCGCACGGGCCTATTGTGGATTTTGCAATAGGTTGACGAGGTGACGGTTGCCTACTTCGGTGTAGGCCTAACCCGACTAACAGTTGGGGAAAAGCGAGAGATCAGCGGATGCCGTCAGGGCGCACCACACGTCCTCGTCTATTCCTCCCCCCAAGAAAGCCAACTGTGAAAACCGAGGGGTAACCTTCGGGACAAGCAGGCGGCATGTGGTTAAAGCCAATTCTACCGATCGAGTTGGTTGGTATGTCCTGTGTCTGCGCCACACCGGGCATATTGCTCCCTTAGTATCTCTACAACAAACTGAATTAGGAGGAATATGCTATGTGCGGCATTGTTGGTTACATTGGCCCTAAAAACGCCACCCCTATCATTCTGAACGGGTTACAACGCCTAGAGTATCGTGGGTATGACTCGGCAGGTATTGCTGTTTATCAAGATGGCGATATTGCTATTCGGCGCGACGTGGGAAAACTTGGGCGACTGCTAGAGCGCGTCAATGCCGCCCCAGTAGCGGGCAACATTGGCATCGGGCATACACGCTGGGCAACTCATGGTGCACCATCAGAGCACAATGCGCACCCACACGTCAGTATGTACGGCGATTTTGTCGTTGTCCATAACGGTATCGTCGAGAATTATCTCGAACTCCGCGAAGAATTAATGGCGGAAGGCGTCGCCTTCAAGAGCGAGACGGATACGGAAGTCATCGTCCAACTCATCGAACGATTTGCGCACAATGGTGGCAGCGCAGATATTACCGAAGCCACCCGCTTAGCTGCGCACCAATTGCGGGGGGCACATGCTATCGTCGTATTCAGCAAACACCAGCCAGACCGTTTAGTGGCTGTGCGCATTGGTAACGCAGGCGGCGTGGCTATTGGTATCGGCGAGGAAGAGCATTTCATCGCCTCCGATATACCGGCTATTCTAGAATATACCCGCCAAATGGTGTTTTTGGAAAGCCGCCAGATGGCCACAATCACCGCAGATGGATTTGCTGTACAAACGTTGGATGGCGAAACAATCACGCCAGAAGTGCACGATGTACCATGGGACCCTGTGAGCGCGGCCAAAGGCGAATATCGCCACTTCATGCAGAAGGAAATTTTTGAGCAGCCACGAAGCATCACGGATACCATTCGCGGGCGGATTGACTTCGAGCATCATACCGTCGTATTGCCAGACCTCAACTTGACTGAGGCACGTGCCCGAAGCCTAGAGCGCATGGTCACGGTCGCTTGTGGCACAAGCTATTACAGTGGATTAGTGGGTAAATTCTATATCGAACATATTGCCCATCTACCTGTTGAGGTAGATTATGGCAGTGAATACCGTTACCGTGACCCGCTTATCGACGAGAAAACGGCAGTCCTCGCCATTACACAAAGCGGCGAAACAGTCGATACGCTAGCCGCTATGGAAGAGGCGCGCGCGAAA
>WGEI01000542.1 GCA_015492875.1 Anaerolineae bacterium
CGTTTCAACTGGTCAATAAATGCCCAGCCGTCCATAGCAGGCATGTTGAGGTCAGAAATGATGATGTCAATATCGGTCTGTGCGAGTATTCGTAGTGCTTCTTGTACGTCAAATGCTTCGAAAACCGTTGCGCCATAACGCTGCAGTAATGTTGATGCCAAAATCAGTCCATCAGGATTGTCATCAACAATGAGGACTTTGTAGTTGTTGAGTGATAGGTTGTAAGATGTCATGATGCTACACCTATATAATGTTTCGAAATATTTCATTCGATACATGCATTATATCACGGAAACCGCTTTCTATTGGCAAAAAACTGTAAAAATTCCATAAAAAAGTAGAGGCTGAGATGCTTATGTATCTCAGCCTTTGATACTTTGTTGTTCGTATGGTGGTTTGCGATTAAATGGGCTTAGGGCTAATTGGTATAGCGCACACTATTGAGAATAGCGGCAATTGTTTCTTGTTGCGTGGTGAAATCGCCCAGCACAATCACGCTAGTGGTATTCACACCATCACTGAATACAATGATGATGGCATTCGTCGTAGCGCCTAATTGCTCTTTGGGGACGACACCGCTGTAGGCTTCCATACCTGTTAGCGGTCTGTAGGGGATAGGGGCAATATCCACCCCAAATTGCTCCTTTAGGCGGTTGAACACCACAGGCGGCGGCGCATTTTCTGGCAGGCCAATGTTGATTAATGTGTTGGCTGGCTGGAAGAACAGCATGACATTGCCATCTTGTGCCAGCAGCGGGTCATTTTCAGCCCCTGTTAACTCTCGTGAAGAGCCTAAACGGAATGATTCTCCATCATTATCAACAATTACCCACCCCTCTGGATAACGCACAGAGAAGTTGCCTAAGCGGAAGCGCCCGCGCAACGGGTTATCATCGTCGACAACTTCCTCAGGTAGCTCCCGCAATGGGCCGATACTTTTCAGCACTTCCACAAAATCATCGCGCAGGGTTTCGTAGTCACCAATGAAGCCAACCATGACAATTTGCCCTGCTGTGCGCAAAAAGACAAAGTGCACATCCGCCACAAGCCCCATATCTGCGCCCGGCACGGTAAAAGTAACTGCTGGTGTATTCAGCCCTTCATAAGGCGCAATCTCAACCTCGACTGGCAATAGTTGGCTCATCACAAAGGCAGCTTCTTCTGGCGTGGCATCTGGGGAAATGTTAAACGCAGCCAAGCCCTCAATGCCTTGAATGCCGATAATCCCTTGTCCCGGTTGTTGTAACAGGGTATCTGTGCCATCGGTGATATTGGGGTCTGTAGTAACCTCAATTGTGCCAGCGTTGATGCGTGGTGTCCATCCATCTGGATAGCGAATGCTCAAGCCAATAGTTGGGGCATTGTAGATATTGGGTAATGTGCTGGTGTCTTCAAAGGGGATATAGCGCACTGTTTGGAGCATTGCATCCAGCGTATTTTCAAACCCGACGAAGTCACCGCCAAATGCGAAAATGACCATCTGCTCATCGACACTGAAAGCCACCACTTTCAGTGGATATTCCAGATTAGCCCCAGCATTGGGGTAGGTAGCATAAAAGCCAACCAAATCTCCCGAAATATATTCACCCTGCTCATCAGGTGTCACTTCTGCAAAGTCACTGAAGCTCTCCACCGCCGTTTGCGGGGTTTCGGTATCAAACCCAATGCGTGCAATCAGCGAGGGCTGTAAAAACTGTACGATGACGTAACCCGGTTCGTTCAATAGCGGGGAAGTAGAGGTGGTCACATCTGGGTGATTAGTAATCGTAGGGATACTAGCCCCTTCTTGTATCACCCAGTCCGACGGATAGTTGATGCTTAGCGTGCCATCATCCGTTGTATAGGTGTTGGTTAAATCTTCCTGTGCAATGGCAGGCAAAGCCAGAACGAAGCTAGATAGCATGGCTATGATGACTAGCCAGCGAAAGCGCAAAGTCATAAGTTAAGCTCCTTAAACAATATTGACTTGACAATCTCAACATACCCTCAAAATCTTAGCGGAATGTTGCGGTTTATCGCGTTTTGATTGTAAACGCCGCTACAGACTTAAACTAGTATAGCTCTTGTGAATACCACTGAGTTTGATTGGGGTCAACTTGTTGGCGCGCTCTGATTTCTGTGCTATGCTTTAGGCATCTGTTAGACAAGTGAAAGGAGGTGATCGACATATGTTAGGTCATAAGGGGGTGTCCCCGAGTTAGCATCACCTCAGGTGAGTGTCCTTCGGGGGCGCTCCCGGAATTGTCTAAGGAGCGGCCATGCTGTGATAGTATGGCCGCTCGCCGTTTAGCACCCAAAGGGAATGCTCAAGTTTGGCGCTTGCCCAATGTCAAAAACATCATAACGGATAATCACCGACCCGCTCACCGGCAATTGGCTCTCTCCGCCAAATATGACCACATTCTCAACATCTAAGTTCAGCCAAAATCGAATTACAGCTTGATGCTCTGGCGAATACCATAACTCGCCGCTGATATAGATAATTTTACCGCCATCGGCTAAGGGGCGGATATTGGGGAATACTAGCGCTGTGGGGTCAAAATTATAGCGCCATACCTGTTGCCCGTTGATAACACTCGGCGGGTCTCCCGATGCTGTTGCCCGTTGCACCCCGCCAATGAGACCACCAGCAGTTAAATCCGCAACCGCCTCGCCCATCGCTGTCGTTTCAGTCTGGCAAACATCATCAATTAACAAAAAGACATCAGGGCCAAGCCGCACCCCTTCTAACTTTGTTTGCCCTTCCGTGCCCAACAAACCGCCAGAGGTATTGATGAGCACCCGCCTTGCCGATGCGAGATGGTTATATTCCACCTGTACACTGGTTTCAATATGCGCTGTGCGTGGGGTGCGGGAGAATACGCCATCAAAGATGAGCAGGGCTTCATAGCGCCAGCCATCTAGCTGGTCAAGGCCTATATCGATTTGGGGCAACACTAATTCGCTAAAGCCCTCTGGCGGGGCATTTTGTGTTTGCTCTAGTGCAGTGGCTGCTGCATCAATGTTAGAAATTGGTGTAGGTAAGTCTTCTAATCCCAATCGCTCTTGGCAAGCCGCAATTAAGAGCATGGTCAATAGGCATGTTACACTGTAGCTGATATATCGTAGTCGTCTCATGGTGAGCATTGTAACCAGCTTATGCTGATAAGCAAGTATCAGCGAACAAAAGTACGGCGAAAATTTCAGATTATGGTATGATAACTGCACAAACTTGCAAAAGTTCTTGTACTTAGCTAGACATTGCTGCATACAAACGTTATACTTGAGCGTGCCAAAGGTAAGGGCGTTTGTATTTTAGCAGGAGGGTAGGACCCGGGGAAATGGGCCAGATGAATGAGCAACAAACAAATACCCCTAGTACAGATGAAGTGAATAAGCAAGAAATCCCCCCCAATGATCCATGGCTATCGCCGGATGAGGCCGTTGTCGATTTAGGCCCAATGCCAGAGCAGATGAGCGATGAAGAGCGCAAAGCGCGCATTGAAGCCTTTGCCATGCGGGTTGCGGAAAAACTAGGGGAATCGGATGATATGCCGCTTGGCCAGTTGCGGAAACTGACTGAGCTTTGTGGCGAAGATTTTATCAATAAAGTTTTGCGTAAAACCGCCGAAGTAGAAGCCAAAGGTGGCCTGTTGACCCATGATGGGACGCGCCGCCGTAGCGTTGGCGGTACGTTCTTCTTCCTCGCTAAACGCCGCATGCCTTATACCGCTTTTACGATTATTTACCCTGACCAAAACTACCCCGGCGATCCCCCCAAGAAAAAACGCACTGATGATAAACCGAAGAAACAGGGGCAAAAAGGGAAAGGCAAAGGGGGGAAAGGCGGTAAAGGAGCAAAGGGTAAAGGTAAACCAAAAGGCAAGGGTGCGCCTAAGGGTAAAGCCCCCCGCCAGCAAAAAAGCCCGCGCCCCCAACAGCGCGATAATCAACCTGAGCGCAAACGGACGCACCGTCCGCCACCTGCTCCACGCCAGCAAGTTAATGTGCCCGATTTAAGTCCTGCCGCCCCGCCACAGGTTGCCGCCAAGTTGAAACAGCTCATGATTGCTGCCGAGACTTTCCGTAAGAAAATCGCTTCATTAGAGGCGAAACCCCCCGACCAGCGCTTCGGGCTAGAATCTACCCGTAAGTTATTGGCCAATACCGAACGGCAAATTGAAGACCTGAAGAAACGGTATGCCAAATAAGCTTGTGTGTTGAAATAGACTGCCCTACCAGACACGGTAGGGCTTTTGGGTTAGTGTTGGAAGGCAATGCCCCAGATGAAACGCACGTAAAAGCCGCCAACTTTCACCCTATCTCGATGTGGCGTTGTTATTGGGGTGGTATAACGCGGATGAACATAACCAGCACGGAGGCCGATAAATAACCTAATAGGCCCTAGCTTAGGGATAAAATCGAGACCCAGCCCGATATGTTGTACAATGGCGCTTAGTTCTGTTCGTAGCGGCTCTAAATTGCGCTCGTCGCCAATCCCCTCTTTTTTCTCGGTGTGAATAGCGCTACTGGTGCCGCCAATGCCCAACAGAGGATAAAAGCGAAACAGACGATTCTTTTTCCAGACATAACCGATATTGAATTCACCATACCCATAGCCAAAGCTAGTGATATAAGCGCCACGCTGCATTTGGCCACCACGCCCTTCCCCGCTCATATCGAGGAATAGGCGGCCTATCGTCAGCAATAAACCGCCCTCACCACCATGACGACGCTCTGGCACTGGTGGCAAATCGCGGTTTTGGAGCACTGTGTTATAGTCATCGGCATCAATTAACGCATTGCCGTTGTAATTATAGAGGCCAAAGCTCACATTGGGTATGCGAGTGCTGTTATCCTTTTGCGGCTCTTTATTCTGCCGCTTACCTTTTGCCATAGCCCACCTACGCCATTATTGATATACCGTTATAGCCAGTATACACCTATCCGTGAATGTCCTATTTGCCGCGCCATTCCGGTTTGGTTTTGGTCATAGCGGCTTGGACGCCTGTCATAAAATCTTCGCTGCACATCAGTACGCTTTGCGCCCATGCTTCTAGCTGTAAGCCGCGCTGCATATCTGCGATACCATTGATGACGCGCTTCGCATAATTCACCGCTAGCGGCGCCGCTTCGCAAAGCTCTTGCGCTAATGTTTCCGCTTGTGCTAGCAAGGCGTCTTGGGGCACAATGGCATTCACCACGCCCCATTGCTCTGCTTTATCGAGCGGGATATTTTTCCCCGTCATGATGAATTCTTTGGCGCGTGCTGGCCCCACTAAACGGGTGAGGCGGGTTGTGCCCCCAACATCTGGAATAAGGCCTAATTTCGCCTCTGGCAATCCCAGTTTTGTGCCCTCTGCTGCGATGCGCATATCGCAGGCCAGCGCAATTTCACATCCCAAACCGATAGCATAGCCATGCAAAACGCCGATAACAGGAATTGTTAATTGCTCAATTTTGTTCAAAACCGCTTGAAATGCCTCTGTCAATGGGAATAGGTTTTCGCGCCAACCTTCGCCAAAGCGCCCGATAAGCTCTTCAAACGCCGTCAGGTCAATGCCAGCACAGAAAGCCCGCCCTTCGCCGCGCAATAGGGCGACCCGCACCC
>WGEI01000543.1 GCA_015492875.1 Anaerolineae bacterium
AAAAGCAAACGTGCTTCCATCAGCGCAAAATGGTTGCCAATGCAAATGCGCGCCCCATTGCCAAAGGGGAGATAGACGCGCTTGTTGATGCGTTTCTCATTTTCTGGCGAAAAACGATCTGGATTAAATTGCTCTGGCTCATCCCAATAGTCGGGATGGCGGTGTAACGACCATATCGGAATTGAGACCTGCCCGCCTTTGGGCAGCATATGCCCTTGAATTGTGACATCCTCGATGATTTCCCGCCCAATCCCCCACGCCGGCGGGTAGAGGCGCATAGATTCTTTGATAATCATCTCGGTATAGGACAAAGCCTCAAAATCCGCCAATGTGGCAGGACGACCGCCTAACACGCGGTCAACCTCTTCATGCAGGCGAGCCTCCACTTCAGGATGTTTCGCCAATAAATACAGCGTCCAGTTCATGGCGTTGGCCGTCGTTTCATGACCAGCGAGCATAATTGTAGCCACTTCATCGCGCAATTGTTTATCACTCATGCCCACGCCATTTTCGTCAACGGCCAGCAATAACATTGACAGCAGGTCGTTGAAATTCTCTGCGCCAGTGTTGCGGCGGTGCTGGATAATCTGATGAATGATGGTATTAAATTCATTCATGACCTTTGGCCAGCGCATATGCAACGGCGTTGGCACCCAGTCGGGGAAAATATCAACCGTATTATTGGCTGTTTGGAAGAAGTCCAGTGCATGAGAAATGGTATTGACTTCCCGCGTTACGTCGGTGCTGAACATGGTACGAGCGATGATTTTTAGCGTCAACTGCATCATCTGGCGGTTAATATCTAGGACTGCACCATCTTGCCAATTGGCGATTGTCTGGCGCGTGAGCGTCACCATCGTATCGGCATAAGCCTCTATGCGGCGCGGGTGCATGGCGGGCTGAATCAGCTTGCGCTGGCGTCGCCATAGTTCGCCTTCACTAGTCAAAAGCCCTTGCCCCAAAAAGCGCGCTAAGCCGCGATTTTCGTCACGATAATCGGGCGATTTGTGAAAAGACGCGGCGTGTGTCACTAGCACATCGTGAATGACATCGGGGTCGCGGGTGAAAATAAGCGGGAAAGTACCAATCCACTGAATGACAAAATCCCCGTATTGTTCGAACATATCGGTCACAAACTGAAGCGGGTCTCGCATATATTTGCGCGCAAAACGAAACTGAGAGATGAGGCTACTGCTAATTGGTGGCGGGCTATTAACCTGCTCAGCGACGATAGGTTGTTGAATCATCACTTGATTCCCCACTAGTTATGATATACTGTGTTTCATAAGTCAGCTTAAATGACCTTAATAGCACAAGTCAACAAGGAAAACCCCTACTCTATAACTTAATAGACAGGTGTCTATAAATGCAAATTGAGAAGCAACTAGACAAAAGGCAACAACGCTCTCGAAAATTATTAGGCGAGGCCATTATCGCGCTCATTCTGGAGCAAGGGTACGAGAATATCACCATAAAAAGCATCACTGAGCGGGCAGATGTCGCTTATGTGACGTTCTTTCGCCATTTTGAGAGCATCGACCATTTATTGGGCTGGGTGCTGGAAGAGAGCATCAATGCGCTAGTCGAAATGCACGAGCAGAGCCTCAATGATGAGACTAGAAGTGTCCCAGAATGCTTTGTGCAAGAGGGCGTGTTGATATTTGAGCATGTCGCGCAACATGCCGACTTATACCGCATTTTGTTCACCAGCCCCGGCGCGCTGGCAGCGTTGAAGCGCACTAAAACCCATGTGGCCAAACTAGCGATAGAAGAGTTTCAACGGTGGGTTGAAGGCACATCGCTAGTCTATGAAATACTGGCGATGAGCTATGTCAATAACCTATTTGGCTTGATTGAATGGTGGCTAGAGCATGGTATGCAGCCAGACCTCGCCACAATGGCACACATTTATACTCAAATCAGCTTGGCAATACGGCAAAGTGCAGCGGCATAGGGCGATAAAAGGTGTTAAACAGTCGCTCTATCTCAAAAAATTTCCCCTATGAAATAGAACCCCACATATGACTGGGAGTTCATCATTTCACATATTAGGGCATTTTCTTTACAAATACACCGTTTTGCCCTATGATGATGGTGAGTGATTTTAGTTCACCATGTCTAATTTGGGAGGCAAGCACATGCACACCATGCAACAGGGTTTCGAGGTGACCCGCTCTTCTCTTATGTAGCCCCGCGACAGTATCGGGGCGATAAACGTGCACCTCCACTTCTCCTTATTTTCACAACACCATTCAGAAGCCAAACCGCTCAACAAATAGCGGCTTTCAGGTACGCCATGCTATCAAAGGATGATACAATGGCGACTTATGCGCTGCCCTTATCCGCAATACAGGAGAAGTGACGAGAGCAATGAGTGAGCAATATATACCAGAAGATATTGAACAAAAATGGCAAAAGCGCTGGGAAGCGGATGGCCTATACCGCGCTAAAATAGATTGGAGCAAGCCCAAGCACTACGCGCTGACCATGCTGCCCTACCCCAGCGGCGATTTGCATATTGGCCATTGGTTTGCCATGACGCCCTCTGATGCGCGCGCGCGCTATATGCGTATGAAAGGGTACAATGTGCTGTTCCCGATGGGCTTTGATGCTTTTGGCCTGCCGGCAGAAAATGCCGCTATCCAGCGCAACACTCACCCCAAAACATGGACCTACGGCAATATCGAGCGGATGCGCAAACAGCTACGCAGCATGGGCGCGATGTTCGATTGGGAGCGCGAGGCCGTTAGCTGTGACCCATCGTACTACCATTGGACAGAATGGTTCTTCAAAAAGTTCTGGGAAGGCGATTTGGCCTATCGTGGCGAGGCGCTGGTGAACTGGTCGGATGCGCTGCAAACGGTATTGGCGAATGAGCAAGTCATTGATGGCAAGGATGAGCGGTTAGGCCAGCCCGTCATCCAAAAGCTGATGGCGCAATGGTTCTTCCGCATCACCCAATACGCCGATGAACTGCTGGACTTTGACAAACTGGATTGGCCAGAACCCGTACAGATTATGCAGACCAACTGGATTGGTCGTAGCGAGGGCGCGGAAGTCATTTTCCATACGGAAGAGGGCCACCATCCAATCAACATTTACACCACCCGCCCCGATACGCTGTGGGGCGCAACATTCATGGTACTCGCGCCAGAGCATCCGCTGGTGAAGGACATCACCACTGAAGAACAGCGTGAAGCGGTAGAGGCCTATGTTGAACAGGCTGCCCGCGCTACAGAGATTGAACGGACGGCGGAAAATCGTGAGAAAACCGGCGTTTTCACCGGCGCTTATGCGATTAACCCAGTGAATAACGAGCGCATCCCCATTTGGATTGCGGACTACGTCATGATTACCTATGGCAGTGGGGCGATTATGGCAGTGCCCGCCCATGACCAGCGAGACTTTGAATTTGCGCGTAAATTCGACCTGCCTATCCGCGTGGTTATTCAGCCAGAGGGCGAAACGCTTGACCCAGATACCATGAGCGAAGCATGGACGGGCGCGGGTGTCATGGTCAATAGTGGCCGCTTTGATGGCACACGCGCCACCCATGACAAAGGGCGTAAAAACCCGGCCATCAACGCGGTGATTGAATGGCTAGAGGAAGAAGGCATCGGTGAGGAATCGGTCAATTATCGCCTGCGCGATTGGTTGATTAGCCGCCAACGTTATTGGGGCGCGCCCATCCCCATGATTAAGCGGCAAGATGGCACTTGGGAAGCGGTGGCTGATGAAGATTTGCCAGTCCTGTTGCCAGATGATGTAGACTTTTTGCCCACAGGCCAAAGCCCGCTAAAGCTGCATGAGGGCTTCAAGCAAGCGGTGGATAGCGAGGGCAATCCAGCAGAGCGCGAAACGGATACGATGGATACGTTTATGTGTTCGTCATGGTATCAGTACCGCTATCTATCGCCGAACTATGATAAAGGGCCATTTGACCCTGAAGAGGCGGCCTATTGGTTGCCGGTGGATGTTTATACGGGCGGGGCAGAACATGCAACGATGCACCTGCTATACACGCGCTTCTTCACGAAGGCCATGCGCGACTTGGGCATGTTTGAGGAAACTGCCGAAATTATGCGCCAGCATGGCCGTGACCCTGAAGGCATATTCGATGAACCGATGTTGCTATTGCGCAATCAGGGGCAGGTGCTGGGTGCAGAGCGCCCCGGCGACCAACTGTATGTGGTTGGCCAGCGGCAAGGGGCGCGGATTTCCGCTGAATATGTCTATGTCATGCAAGACGATGAAACGCCAAATATCGATACGAGTGGCAAGGCCGTTTTCATCGGCGAACTGATGCGCCGCACGGAGAATATCCTGCATGTGCGCAACGCCGCCCACGAAGAGGTCATCGTCGAAGTGCCGGACAGCGCGACGGTAGAAATTCCGACGATTGATGGCGAAAACCGCGTTGACCAGCTCAAGCATCATCTGGAAATTCAGCGCATGTCTAAGAGCAAGGGCAATGTGGTCAATCCGGATGAATTGGTTGAGCAATACGGTGCGGATACCGTTCGCGCTTATTTGATGTTCGCCTTCGATTGGCGCAAGGGTGGCCCATGGGACCCCTACGGCATTAAAGGGCCTCAAGGTTGGATTGAAGATGTGTGGAAGGTGGCGACAGCTGGGCCTGTAGGTGGCGATGGCAGCGCCGACCGTGAAGTTGAGCGTGAACTGCATCGCACGATTGACGCCGTTAGTCGCGGTTTAGAAACGTTCAGCTTCAATACGGCGATTGCGGCACTGATGGGCTTCCGTAGCAATGTTCTGTTGCCAACGACCAAGCGGAAAACCATCAGCGATGAGATGTGGCGCAAAGTGATGCACGTGATGCTGCGCTTGATGGCGCCCTTCACGCCACATATCACCGAAGAGCTATGGGAACAGCTGGGCTTTGAGTACAGCGTTCACACCCAATCATGGCCAGAATTTGACCCCGAAAAGGCGAAAGCGGATACGGTTGAACTGGTGGTCATGGTCAATGGCAAGCCGCGCGATAAGGTCATGGTGCCGGCAGAAGTGGCGCAGGAAGAGGCAGAAAAGGCCGCACTGGAGAGCGA
>WGEI01000544.1 GCA_015492875.1 Anaerolineae bacterium
CGTTTGCCCTGCGCCGTCGCCACCCATTTCACATGGGATTGGGTCTATAGCGGTTATATGGATGCTTATCCCCAATATCGCCCCGTCGTCGCTAGCATCCGCGCGTCCTATTACAAGGCGACCGTAGCGCTACAAATGCCTTTCGCCCATGCGTTCGATATGTTCTCCCATGTTGAGCCTGTGCCGTTGGTCGTTAACCACGTGACCCAAAGCCGCGCCGAGATTTGCGCCCTGTTGGATATTCCACCAGAAAGCCATATCGCCCTGCTCTCTATGGGGGGAATGGCGTGGGGCGATAGCGATTTAAGCCCCTTGCGCGCCCTCGATGGCTGGTATTTTCTGGCGATGCCCGGTGCATGGGAGCAGTTGCAGGATTTGCCCCATGCCCGCCTCATCCCGACCGAGTTCGAGGGCTATCACAACTTGATTGCGGCGGCAGATGTCGTCGTGGGGAAGGCCGGCGGCTCAACTGTGGCGGAGTGTATTGCCCACCGCACGCCATTCATCTACACCTTACGCGCGGGCTACACCGAAAACACGTTGCTACATGATGCCCTCCAGCGCCATGCCCACGCCTATTACATCCCCGCCCCCCAATTTGAGCGTGGCGCATGGGTAGACGCCTTGCACGATGCGGTTATGCGCCCCTTCAATTGGCCGCCCATGCCAACGGATGGCGCAGAGGTCATTGCCCACCGTGTACTCGCGTTAGCACAATTACCCTAATTGGGAACAATATGGCGCGGCCTGTCGTCTCTGTAGTGACAGTTAAAACGAAGTTTTGAAAGGACTGTATATCATGAAAAAGCGCTTCAGCTTATTATTGCTCATCGCCCTGTTGCTGGTCAGCTTCCCTGTGCTGGCGCAGGAGGACGCCCCCCCGCTACAGCCGGGCGTCAGCGTCACCGCCTATAATGAAGGCACGGCCTTAGTACAAGACCGCCGCATTTTCTCCTTAAGCGAGGGCATGACCCTGCTCGATTTCACCGACGTGGCCGCACAAATTGACCCCACATCGGTCACCTTCTCCTCATTAACCGACCCACGCGGTACGATTGTTTTAGAGCAAAACTATGTCTATGACCTCGTGAACTCTGCCGCGTTGCTCAACCGCTATGTTGACCAAGTCATCGAATTGACCGCCGAAGATGGCACAGTTTTTCGTGGCGTATTGCTCAGTGGGCGCAATGGCGATATTATCCTGCGCGAAGACGATGGCACAGTGCGCGTCCTCAGCTTGAGCACTGTGCGCGATGTGCACTTCCCCGAATTACCAGATGGCCTCATCACCCGCCCGACGTTGCGCTGGCTTATCTCTGCCCAAACAGGCGGCGAGCATTTAGTAGAATTGACTTACCTCACCGGCGGCATCAGCTGGACAGCCGATTATAACGTTTTGCTAGCACAAGATAGCCAATCGCTAGACCTCAACGGCTGGATTACGCTCAACAATACCAGCGGCACGAGCTTCCAAGACGCCCAGTTGAAGCTGGTGGCTGGCGATGTCAACCGTGTTGCGCCCGCGCCTGTTGCTAGGATGGATGATATAGTGGTGATGGAAGCCGTACCAGCTGCCGCGCCCGATTTGGTTGACCAGCGCGAATTTTTTGAATACCAGCTCTATGAAATTGCCCGCCCGGTCACCATTGGCGATAACGAGACCAAACAAGTTGAGTTTGTCGCTGGCGCAGATATACCCGCCACAGTGTTCTTCGTCTACGATGCTTCTATGCCCTTCTATAACTACGGCAGCCCATTGACCGACCAGTATTATGGTGAGACGGGCATCACCGACGTGCAAAACTGGCTCAGCTTCACCACAGATGAAGATGGCGGCGTGGGCGCAGATTTGCCCGCTGGCCGCATTCGCGTTTACCAGCAGGATATTGACGGCGCGGCGCTACTCATCGGCGAAAATCGCATCGACCATACCCCACAGGGCGAAGAGGTGGAGATTTATCTGGGCAACGCTTTCGATTTAGTCGGCGAGCATATTCAGACCAACTACCAGCTCATCAGCCGTAATGTGTTGCAAGAGAGTTACGAAATTCGCCTGCGCAATCACAAGGACGATAAGACCGTAGAAATCCGCGTGCCAGAGCACATGTTCCGTTGGAGCAACTGGCAAATCCTCGATAGCTCGCATAGCTACCAGCAACTCGATAGCAACACGATTGAGTTCCGCGTAGAAGTGCCGCCGGGCGGTGAAGTAGTCATCACCTACACCGTGCAATATAGCTGGCCATAAACCGCTTTAACCAATATAGCCAATAAACAATCAGGCGAGGTGCTATGTCCTCGCCTGTTCGTTGGATATGTATGTTATGCCTGTTAGCAGCAAGCTTAAGGGCAAACGCCAGTGCCAGTAATCATACCGAGCGCGCGCCCGATGTTGAAGACCAACGGCGTCACAACGTCTTTGAACACGGGAATATCGCACCACAAGTCTGCCCCGTCGATAATCACCAAACCGGCGATAATTGTGCAGCAGCACACCAGCGTTAAACCGACACAGCCAATGAGTATCCAGCGCATCGTATTGGATGGCTCTTCGCGCACGCCATAGGGGTCATAGTAATCATAACCCGGCGGATATTGCTGTTGTGGCGGTGCACCATAGGGAGCTTGTGGCGGTGGGGCGGCTTCATAGCCTGCCGCTTCGTAGGGCGGTTGCTGTTGTGCCGCCGGTGGTGGCGAAGGCGCAACGTACGGGTCTTGCGGCGCTGCCGATTGTTGTGACTCTGCTGATGGTTGGGCAGCAGGCGGCGGGCTACCGGGCGCAGCCGCCTTAGGCGTTTGGGTAGCGGGTGGCGGTTGGTATTGTTGGGGCGCGCCCGCTTGCGGCGCTCGTACTAGCTCATAGCCGAGCGTAACCGTCTCGCCGAGGCCGATTAAATCGCCATTGTTCAGCGGACGTATGCCCGAAAGCCGCTGCCCATTAATGAATGTGCCATTCGTAGAACCGAGGTCTTCAATTGTATAGCCACGCTCGCCACGAGTTAAACGCAGGTGGTGACGACTAACCTCAGGGTCATTAATCACAATATCATTGGTAATATCACGGCCTAAAGTGATAAGGTCTTTATTGAGTTCATAAGTTTGATTTGGTTGTGGCCCTCGGCGGACAACCAGCCGATAGCTTTCGTTGCCTTCCATAAGAAACACGCTCCCTAAACAGGTATAATGAGTTCCGCCCGGCATAACGCGACGTTGCGAGTATAGTTCTCTTGGGCGTTGCTGTCAACTTAATGAGGCCTATGTTCACGCCATGTTTCCTCAACTACCGCGCGTCATCGCCTCAATTTGCTGGCGCAAGGCCTCTGGCTTCAGCCCCATCTGCTGAAGCAGGGCGCTGCCATCAGCATCGGCACATAGCGTCAACAATAAATGCTCAGTACCAGTATAATGGCTTCCCAATCTTCCCGCTTGGTCAATGGCCTTTTCCAACACCTGTACAATGCTGGTCATTGCCGCGCTGTCCTTCCCCTCCAGCGCTTGCTTCAAGGCGGCTTCGTGCAGGCCGTTCTTGCGCAATAATGCCGAGATAGGGCTACGGCGCTCGCGTAGCAATACCAGCAATAAGTGGCCAAGACTGACCATCTCGTGATCCATGGCGACAGCCATCTGCTCGGCAGCGGTGATGACACGGCGCGATAGTTCACTGAAGCGGGCGTTATTCTTCGCCGCCTGTAAGTTAAATTCTACAACACCTGCTGTAATTGTGCGCCGTACCCGTTGCCGCACCTCTTCGGGAGAGCTATCTAGCAGGCGTAACAAATCGGCGGCATTCCCGACATTGGTGCGGGTGATGCCCAGCAGGAAGTGCTCTGTACCGACATAATGACAGCCTAGCCGTGCCGATTCATCTTCTGCCAGCGCCAGCGCATCATCCAGCGTTGGGCTATGGTCTGCGAACTCCGCCGCGGTAGTTTGTGGCGCTAAGGTGGCTAAATGCGGTTCGGCACGCGCCGCCACCAAATTGAGCGCGTATAGAATTTCATACCCGATGCTTCCCTGTGCCAGCATAACGCCGACTAGCAGATGGGCGGTATCAACATGCGAATGCCTAAATCGAGTTGTTAGCTGAGCCGCATGAGTGAGCGCGCGGCGGGCATGGTGGCTATAGCGATTGTAGCTTGCCATCGGGGACACTCACCAGCCGTTCAAAGGTGCAGGATTACAGGATAATCACCTACCATTATAATCAGTCTATAGCCCCTGCTGCAAACGCGAATTAGTGGATGAAGGTATGAGGCGTCTAGCGTTCAATGGCAAACGCAAAAACACAAGCACATACAAACCCATACCCCGCTTCCGCGTAATTGGGTGGGCGTGTGTTGAGGGGGAGTAATGTTTTCTATCAGCCGATTAATCCACCGATGCATAATAGGCGTCTAAGCGCCTTTGAGCGATTTCTTTTAGCTCTAATAAATCCGATGCGCTTAACTGATTCCAGAGACTGTGCCGAAACCGAACAGTCTCACCATCAACTAAAATGAACTTTTCCATTAATTGCAGCGGATAGCGGGTCAAAATATGCCAGATTTGCGCTTCGGTGACCTCGTCAGGTTTGATAAGTGGCGAAGGGTGACGCTCTCGCTCTTTTTCTGC
>WGEI01000545.1 GCA_015492875.1 Anaerolineae bacterium
AAACACACTTGTGCGCAATATCGCCGCCGCCGCACAAAACTTCGATGGCGTCATTATCGATTTTCGTGGGCTACCGGATGAGGTAAGCGAGAATTTCACCACTTTCATCGCTGACTTGAGCGAGCATTTGCACCAAGCTGGCCTCCGATTGGGCGTTGTTGTGCCCGCCGCCGCGCCGCGCGATGGCATTTGGTATACCGGAGCATACAACTGGCGCGAACTAGGCAACCATGTTGACTATCTGCAAATCATCATGGGACTTAACCCGCTGCTATTTGAACCGGGCGCAGACAGGCCAGTTGAGGCCATGTTGCGCTGGGCTGTGCGTGAGGTCAATCGTTACCAGTTAGTGCTAGATATTTCAGCACAATCTATTCGAGAGGCGGGCGGCAGTTTCGCCACAATTGGCTACGATGCCGCGCTGGCAGCGTTGGGGAACGTGAAAACTGAAGCCACAACGAGCGAAAGTGGTACAATTGAACCCGGCGCACCCATACGAGTATATCTAGATGGCATGGACGCCATTTCTGGCGTTAACACCCTCATTCAAGCCCCCTATGTCGAATATGTCAATGAAGCGGGCGAACTGGCGGCACGGGTTTGGCTAACGACGGGCGATGCTTTACGCTATCGGATGGATTGGACAGTGCCATTTGCATTAGCGGGCGTCGCCTTTGATGATTTGCTGGAGGATGATTTAGCCGTTGACGTATTGGACGCTATCCGTGAATACAAGACGCAAATTCCCAATGCGCCGGGCACAGCAGACCTTGCGTTGCGTTGGCGCATAGAATCGGCGGATGGTCTACTGGATGAAATCATCACCGGGCTAAATGAGGAGCTAGTCGTCACCATTGCCGCGCCAGATAATAACTATGCCATCAATGTGGAGGTTATCGGCGTAGAAGATTCTAGCCCGCGCAGTGGTGTGGCTGTTGCGGTATTCCAACCTACGCCAACACCAACGCCCTTACCCACAGCCACACCGACCCCAACACCAACAATTACCCCTAGCCCTGCGCCAATTGTGGCCACCAATCCACCACCACAGGGCGCACCTGTAGGGCCGGTTGGTGTGCCTGCCGCAGCGCCGGGCGCAGGTAGCATTGCAGCGGGTTTTGAATATGGCGGCCATGTCACCAGCACATCTAGCACACGCGCCATTAATGCCATGCGTTCTGCGGGCATGACCTGGATGAAAGTGCAGATACGGTATAGTCCAGGGGCTTCGCCGGGCATTACGGCTGAAGCTATCAATAACGCTCATGCCAATGGTTTCAAAATCCTATTAGGCATTGTTGGCTGGCCTAATGATTTGGAGGCCGGTGGGCAGGGCTATGTACAAGGGTTTGCTGAATTTCTTGGCGGCGTGGCGGGCATGGGTCCCGATGCTATTGAGGTGTGGAATGAGCCAAACTTAAGCCGTGAGTGGCCAGAAGGCCAGATTAGCGCTGCGGCCTATACTGAGATGCTACGTCTCGCTTATGAGCGCATTAAGGCGATTAATCCCAGTGTGATGGTCATCAGCGCCGCGCCCGCCCCGACTGGCGCAGAAGCGGCTTTCCCCGGCAAGGTGGTTAATGATGACCGCTATGTTCGTGAGATGGTGCAAGCAGGTGCGCTGAATTATATGGACTGCCTCGGCGCGCATTATAACGAAGGCCTTGTCGCCCCAAGCCGCTTTGAAGGTGACCCGCGAGATAATTACTATACACGCTACTTCTGGGGAATGGTTAACACCTATTGGAACGCCACCGGTGGGCAACGCCCGATTTGTTTTACCGAGTTGGGTTATCTCTCTGCAGAAGGTTATGGTTCTTTACCTGCGGGTTTCACCTGGGCGCAAGGTTTTACTGTCTCGCAACAAGCGGCCTATCTGGCAGAAGCGGCGGCATTATCATCGCAAAGCGGAAAAGTGCGGTTGATGATCATCTGGAATGTGGACTTCACAAACTGGGGGGCAGACCCCATGGCCGGCTATGCAATTATTCGCGCCGATGGTAGCTGTCCGGCCTGTAGCGCTTTAGCAGGCGCGCGTTAAGAAAAGAGGTTTTACGATGACTCCGACACGGCAAGTACGTAGTCAATTGCGCGGTTTCGTCATTGCATGGACTGTCTTAACACTCATAGTCGGTACAGCGACATTTGCCGCGATTTTCTATACTTACAACCCAAACGCCAATGGTGAGCAGGATACATTATCTGAGGATGTTGCCCTGCCACAAGGGACTACAGCCGTTGCTGAAGCGCAAACGCCATCTACAACACCGCCGCCCACTGTGCCGCCACCAACAGCAACCGCACCTCCTACAGTAGAGGCGCAGGTATTGCCTACAATCCCCCCTAATGAGCCAACAGATGAACCTGTAGAAGAACCAACCATGACACCCACATTAGCCCCTATCGAAGATCGTCGTTTTCAAGTGGGCATTCAGGTACAAGAAGTGCCTGATTTTAATCAGGAATTTCAAGATGGTTGGTTTAACTCTGTCGCTAACGATTTGAAGTTGGGCTGGGTCAAACAACAAGTTCGCTGGCAATTGCTAGAGCCGGAAAAAGGAAATATCAATTGGGCGATGCTAGACCTTGTTTTGCCCTCTGCCAATAAATTCGGCCTGAAGGTACTCATCTCCGTTGTGACTGCGCCGGATTGGGCGCGTGAACCGGGCGTTTACCTAGCACAACATGGACCGCCAGCAAACCCACAAGATTATGCTGATTTTGTAGGGGCTATCTTACAGCGCTACCCCGGCATGGTGCACGCGGTTGAAGTATGGAACGAGCAGAACATTGACCGCGAATGGACTTCTGTTGAGGGGCTGAGCGCGGCTAATTATGTTGAGTTATTGCGCGTCACTTACGAACGTGTGAAGTCTATTGACCCGAATGTAATTGTTGTCAGCGGGGCGCTTTCGCCCACTGGCGTCAACGATGGCATCGGCGCGATTGATGATTTTATTTATATGGAGCAAATGATAGAGGCTGGGCTGCTGAACTATGCGGACTGTGTCGGCGCACACCACAACGGCTATAATGTTGGCCCCAGTGTGACATGGGATGCTGTGCCTAATGACCCAACGGCAATCTTCCGTGGCCCCTTTGATAACCCACATCATAGCTGGACATTCCGCAGTACGCTACAGGGCTATGCCATCCGCATTGCGAGCGCAGGGGGCACACAAAAGCTATGTGTGACGGAATTCGGTTGGCCTTCTGCTGAAGGGCTAGATGGCGTGCGCGAGGGGTTTGAATTTGCTCGTGATAACACGCTGGAAGAACAGGCAGCCTTCACCGTAGAAGCGCTGAATAATATGGAAGAGTGGGATATTGTGTGGCTGGCGTTTATCTGGAACTTCAATTATGGCCCGCAGGCCGGCTGGGATGTCAATAACGATAATGTCGCCTATTCTCTAGTTGGCCCTGGCTTCCAATTCCGCCCCGCTTATGACGCTATTCGAGAATGGCAACAAGGCTATTTGGAACGGCTTGGCCTCATTGAAGCCGAAGCATCGAACTAACACAGGGGGCTTATGAAAGGTAAGCGTAAACACATAGGAGCTATGATAGCCATGCCACTTGTGGTGATGCTATCCATTGCAGCCTATGGGCTAACACGCCCGACGCAAGACCCATTCGCAGCGGACGCGATAACTAATCCGCCGTTCACCTCCATCACCTACGGCGTGCAAGCGTTTTTATGGTGGGGCGGCGAACATGTGGGGTTACAGCTTGACCAAATACGCATCATGAACTTCAGCCATGTGAAACAGACGTTTGACTGGGTGAACATTGAGCCACGACGCGGACAGTGGGATTTTTCACGGGCAGATGCGCTATTAGAAGAAATTGAGCGTCGTGACCTGAAGCTGGTAGCACGGCTGGGCAGTGCGCCGGAGTGGGCAATTCAAAATGCATTAGCCGCCACAGATGAGCCATTCATCGACGCGCCGCCGGATAATCTAGAGGATTGGGCGAACTTTTGCGGCACGGTTGCCGAACGCTACCGGGGGCGTATCAGCGCTTATCAAATTTGGAATGAGCCGAACTTAAGCCGTGAGTGGGGCAACCAAGCACCTGACCCAGTGGGCTATGTCGCCTTATTGAAAGCCTGTAGCGAGGCGATACGGGCGGCAGACCCACAGGCGATTATTATATCGGCGGGGTTAGCCCCAACGGGCAATCATAATGACTTGGCCAATCGGGACGATATTTATTTAGATCAATTATACCAATATGGCTTCCAGCAATATATTGATGTTGTAGGGGTTCATGCGCCCGGTTATGCGCCGCCATGGTATGGCCCAGATGATGCCGAGCGAGATGGTCAAGGGCGTTGGGCGACATTCCGCCGTATAGAGGATTTGCGCAAAATCATGATCCAAAATGGTGATGCCGCGCGGCAAATGGCCATTCTAGAAATGGGCTGGACAACTGACCAAATTCATCCCGAATATGCTTGGTTTGCGGTGAGTGAAGAACAACAGTCTGAGTATCTCGTGGCAGCATATCGCTATGCGGCAGAACATTGGCGGCCATGGGTGGGGCTAATGGTGACCATTTATTTTGCTGACCCAGCGTGGACGCCAGATAATGAAGAATGGTGGTGGGCGATTGACCCCAGTGTTGGACGCCCGGCTTACGGCGATTTAGCCAATATGGAAAAGTATTGCGGCGACCGCTTCATACCAGAGCGCGCCCCAGATAGTCCGGAGGCATTAGGCCTTGTCACAAGAACTCCGTGCGATTAGCTTATTTTTTCACATCAGTGCGACCGTCGTTTGGATTGGCGGGCTGGTAATCACTGTATTGTTAGTTTGGCCAGAGGTTAACCGAGCGTTGGCAGAAAGCCCAAACCTATACCGTCTATTATTGCGCCTGCGGAAACGCTTTCAGCCGCTGAGCAACATCAGCCTCGCGGTGCTCGTGGTCACAGGCCTGTTTCAGATGACTGCCGACCCCAATTACAATGGTGCGTTCAACTTTGACAATACGTGGAGCAAGATAATTTTGCTCAAGCATATCATCATTGGGGCAATGGCAGTTTCTGGATTGATTTTGCAAAACGTCATCAGTCCAGCATTAGAGCGCACTACCCTGCTGCGAGAAAAGGGAAAAGGCGACGATGCCGAATGGGAAAAACTGCGCCGCCGTGAAGTGCGCTTAACATGGTTGAATGCTTTGCTAGGCGTTTTGGTGCTGGCACTGAGCACATGGGCAACCTCGTTATAAAGCCAATAGAACGTAGCACTGGGATAACAGACACAACATAGCGCCAGCACAAAGGTATTGCCCTATACCCTCTCAGACGTTATTCTTGTGACTGAGTTTGTCATTCAGGCCGAATTAAGGTTTGCACAATTTTCGCCGACGCTGAATGAAAGCGGTACAATTTCAGCGTCGGCTAACTTTGTCACTATACATTGTCGGTCGGTTTGAAGAGAGGAACAAGTCATTTTGTCACACAGAAAGGGTTATTGGCTGGCTGTTATTTTATTATTTGTGGCCGCCATTTTACGACTGACATCATTTGCGAACCTGCCATCAGGATTGCATGAACAGGAAATCGTCGATATTCGCGTCACCGAGCGAATACGCACTGATGGCGATATCGCTGTCTTTTATGACCTAAAACCGCTGGGAATACCAGAAGGGCGCGAAGGGCTTTATCACACAGGCCTCGCCCTGACGACAAGCCTGATTGGTAACGGGCTTATTGGATACCGTATGTTATCGCTGTGGGTGGGGCTGTTGGCCTTATCGCTAACATTCATACTGGCATATCGTCTCTATGGGCCAATTGCGGGAATAGGAGCGATGGCACTGATGACCTTCAGTATGTGGCCGATATTGCTATCCCGTACAGTTGGCCGTGAGACGCTCATGCCCTTCATCGTCAGTGGACTGGTGCTGGCACTCGCGCGGGCGCTACCGGTTTATTGGCGGCGGCGATATGTACAGACCAGTACAACGGCTTTCACGATTTTTGGCTTGTTGGCGGGCTTCAGTTTTTACATTCATCCTGTAAGCCTGTTGCTGGTGATGGGCAGTATGGCATTTATCGTCTATATGCTCTGGGCCAGAGAGCGCATGTCTCGGCGGCGGCTGAGCTATATTGGGTTTGCGTTGCTGGTGATGATTATCATCGCAACGCCGTACATGATTTCTAGCTTCAGGCTACCTGATTTAGCGGGTGCAAATCGTATATTTGGCGATTATAACGGCTTATTGCGCGCACTGGGTGAAGGCGTGGCGGCCATTTTATTTTTGGGCGATAGCAATGCTGCCTATAACTTCCCCGGCAGGCCACTGA
>WGEI01000546.1 GCA_015492875.1 Anaerolineae bacterium
GTGCAATACTATACGCGGTTTCATCACTCATCGCTTCATGAATACGTATTTTGAATAGCAGTGGCATTTCACTTACCTTTCACCAAAGCCTAACATGAAAATTTTTGCTTTGTCAAGCAAGCTAATCCGGATATGACTTTTTGCTTGCGAATATCGTCCTCAATATGGTAGACTAAAAACAGTTATCACGGTGAATATTCGTTGTAATATTCAGGTTTAGCTACGTGCAAGACGATACCCCAGACCGATCTAGTATTTTCCCCGATACATCCCTTCTGTGGTGTGTGCTTTTCATTATGCCTACCACACCCGCTGGTTCTATTTGCATAGCCGTTAATTGAGATGAATAAAAAGGTATGAAATGGACGAGGACAGTAGTTTCAGCCTATTGATCACCCTCTTGCTATTCCTTGAGGTTTGGCTGACATTGTCATATGCCGCTTTAACCAATGTGCGCACCAACCGCCTTAAAGAGCAGGCGGATGAGGGTAACAAAGCGGCTGGCCGTATGTTGCTTGTTGTCACAGAGCAGATGCCACAGGTGCAGCTCACCTACCAGTTCAGCAAACTCTTGCTCCATATGGCCATTGCCGTGCTGGCCTTCTTGTGGCTCAGTGAAGTTTTAGCGCCCACAACAACCGTACCCGTTGGCCTTATTTATATTGTGGTTTATGCCGCGATGGCCATTGTTCTGTTGTTGATTGGCGACCTTGTGCCAGAATCTATCGGGGCACAATATGCCGAGACGTTGGCGCGCTTCATCTGGCCAGCATTTCGCCTGCTATACTTGCTGATGCGGCCTGTTGTCTGGTTGCTGTTGGTAAGCGGGCGCTTAGTCTCCAGCGCCTTTGGGAGCGGTGGCAAGGTGAGCCAAGTGACCGAAGAGGAGATTATGACGCTGGTAGATGCCGGGCATACTGGCGGCACGATTGAAGAGGAAGAGCGCGAGATGATTTTCTCCGTGCTCCAGCTTGATGAAACCTATGCCCGCGAGGTGATGACGCCCCGCATGGATATTGTCGCTTTGAATGTCAATACTTCCATTCAAGACGCATTAGCCAAATTCATTGAGAGCGGCTTCTCTCGTATTCCTGTTTATGAAGAGAGCGTAGACAACATTATTGGCTTGCTCTATGCCAAAGACTTGCTCAAAATTTGGCTAGAAAATAACGGCGACAATACCAGCATCCGCGATTTATTGCGCCCCGCCTATTTTGTCCCAGAGAGCAAACGCATTGATGAACTGCTCAAGGAACTACAATCGCAAAAGGTGCACATGGCGATTGTGGTTGATGAGTATGGTGGCACTGCTGGTCTTGTCACCATTGAAAATCTCGTCGAAGAGATTATTGGCGATATTCAGGATGAGTACGACAAAGACGAAGAGGCTGAATATACCCAATTGGGCGACAATGAGTGGATGGTAGACGCCAGCATTGACCTCGACGATTTTAATAACTTATGCCAAGTCGGTTTGCCCACCGATGAAAGCGATACGCTAGGCGGTTATATTTTTGTGCAATTAGGCCGCTTGCCAACTGTTGGCGAAGCCATCGAAACACCGCAGTTAGAATTGCGCGTAGAATCTCTTGAAGGGCGGCGTATACGTAAAGTGTATGTCCGCCGCCTATCGCCAGATGAGCAAGAAGCGGTAGATGCCATCGCCGATAAAGAACAATCTGCTGACCAACAAACCCCCTAATCACCAGCAAAATTTCGGGCGGCAGGCACTGATTCATGCACTGCCGCCCCCTGATTGCTACTGCAAACGTTTTCAGTTATGTTAAGCATCGAATAAGCTATTGTAAAAGAGCATGTCTATGCTATGATGACATTCCGTTGGCAAGCGACTATAACCTGAGAGGGAAGGCCATTGCCTGCGGAGACTTATCGCATTGAAGTGTTCGCGGATATTGCCCAAAATATCCGCAATGTGGTGGATGTCGGATATACCAAAGCATCCGCCAAATACGTTGAGGTTCGGCTCTACTTCCTCAATGGCGATTTTACCCCACAGCAGCTTGACCAAATCGCCACCACTTTATTAGCCGACCCCATTACTGAGCAATACACCATCCTCCCCCCCACCACAACCCACAACTACCA
>WGEI01000547.1 GCA_015492875.1 Anaerolineae bacterium
CGAGATCTACACGCGTAAGATCGTCGGCAGCGTAGATGTGTATAAGAGACAGCGTATTTACAGGCAGAACCAGGCCTGCGCCATCCCGCCTTGAAGATGAATTTAGGCGCTTTATGTGTGCTTGCCCAGCGCCCTCAAGATGCGATTAACCATTTGAGCGATGCGATTATCGCCCCCAAGTTATCCGCTGGCGCTTTACATGCTTTGGGGCAGGCCTACTACCAACTCGGCCAACACAAAAAGGCCTCGCATTATCTGGTGCAGAGCTTGCAAGCTGTAGATACCAGCCTCTCTATGAGCAGCGAGGAAAATCAAGAGCTATTGAGCACTTATGAGCGCATTATCGCCGCGCTTGATGCCACTACTGAAGAATCGCTCGCCCGCATTAACGAGCGCTTTATTGGCTTATTGAGTGGTAAAGATTGGAAACGCCGCATCCCTCAAACTCGCCGCCACCTCGAAGAGACCATGCGTGGAGAGGGTGAAGCGGGGGTTGTCGATTTATTAGTTGCGGCCAGTAGCGACGCGCTGGCAGAGAAGGTCTCTCAGATTGACCGTTATATCCGTCAAGGGCTTTACACGCTGGCGATGGATGAATGCCACCGTGCGATAGAAGACTCGCCCTATTATTTGCCGGTTCATGTCCGTATGGCCGAAATTATGATGGCTGAAGGGCGCTTGCGTCAAGCAATCGATAAATACAACATGGTGGCGCGCTCTTATCTGGTGCGCGAAGAACATGCGCGCGCGGCCTCTATTTTACAAGAAGTGCTTGATATGGCGCCGCTGGATATTTCTGTGCGGATGAGCCTTATTGAATTGTTGGAGAACGAAGCGCGTTGGGATGAGGTGCTAGACCAGTACGTCGGTCTGGCAGATACCTATCAGAAGTTGGGGAATTTTGACCAATCACGCGAAACTTACGAAGCTGCTGAACGCCTCGCCCAGCGTATTGGCGCTCCAGTAGAGAAAATCGTAGCGATGCGCCATGCTATGGCTGATATTGACCAGATGCGCCTGGCCACGCGTAAAGCGCAAAAAGTCTATGAGTCTATCGTTGAAATTATGCCAACCGATGAAAAGGCGCTACGTGCACTTGTAGATATTTACTTCCAACAGGGTAAACAGGTTGAAGCTATTCGCCGCCTTGACCAGTTACTCGGTATTTATGCAAAACGCAAACAAATTAACCGCATTGTGCAATCGCTTGAAGAGCTGGTGAAGCATTATCCCAACGAAACCGGGTTACGGTCTCGTTTAGCACGCATTTATAGCCGTCTTGGACGCAAAAGAGAGGCGATTGAGCAACTCGATGCTTTAGGGGAGCTTCAACTAGAAGCAGGGTTGCATAAAGATGCGATTCAAACCATCCGCCAAATTATCGCCCTTAAACCCGATCATGTCGAAGCCTATAAACGCCTATTAAGCGAATTAGGAGGATGAACTTATTCAAAAGCGTAGCGTCATTTAGAATTAGGGGTTACCTCAAATAGACTATCAAACGCTTTAGTGATATAGGCTTATATTGTGGAACTCATTTGGGCATTCGATAATCTCACACCCGCCGCAATTATCGATATTCTTCTAGTGGCTCTCGTCTTTTATGGCTTGAGCTTCCTTTTTCGGGGCACACAGGCCATAGCGCTTTTGCGGGGTATGCTGTTCCTGCTGCTTGGGCTGATTGCGCTTGTCAGTGTTTTTCGCCTAGAAGCGCTGGGATGGCTGCTCAATAACATGCTCACGGTTTTGGTTGTTGCCATTCCTGTCATCTTTCAGCCAGAACTGCGGCGTGCGCTAGAGCGATTAGGGCGCGGGGCTATTTTTCAAAGCCGTATGGCCCCCGAAGATTTACGCATTCGCATTATTGATGAAATTGTTCAATCGGCAGAAAAACTCTCCGATAGACGGCATGGCGCGCTGATTGTCCTTCAACGTAATAGCAACTTAGATGAGTATATCCGCACGGGTATTGCCCTAGATAGCCAAGTGAGCCATGACTTATTGCTCACGATTTTCTGGCCAAAGACCGAACTGCACGACGGTGCTGCCATTATCAACCACGCTGGCCGTCTTGCCGCTGCCGCTTGTGTCTTACCGTTGACAGCTAGCCGCAATCTCCCCAGCCCTCATATGGGAACACGGCATCGCGCTGCACTAGGTATCAGCGAAGTGAGCGATGCCCTGTGTGTCGTTGTTTCAGAAGAAACTGGCAAAATAGCGATTACCAATGGCGGGCGTATGGTCTCCCGTTTAGACCCCGACCGCCTGCGCACCATCCTCAACGCCTTTTATGGCCCCGACCGCCGTAGCTCTACACCGTCTCTTGCGAATTTGCGTGAATGGTGGCAAGCTTTTGTTGCGCGATTTCAAGACAGGCGGAAAAAAACGTAAATGCGCAGAGTGCCCAAGAACATTAATCGTGGTTTCCTCAACAATCTGGCATGGTTTGTCACGTCTTTATTGTTGGCGTTTTTCATTTGGGTATTAGCCGTTACGCAGGCCAATCCTATCGTTGAACGCACTTTCCGCAACATCCCCATTCGTTTAGAGATGGACGAAGGTCTTACCGTTGTTAACTCCCCTACTTTAATCGCGCGAGTTAATGTTTTTGCACCAGCTTCTGTTTTAGATGCCCTCACCAGTGATGATATTATCGTGCGGGCAGATTTGCGCGGTCTCCCCACTGGTGTCGAACATGTTGTGCCCTTAACGACAGAAGTCGCCCGCCGTGCCATCACCGATACACAGCCAACTCAAATAACCGTCGTGTTAGAGCCAATTGTAAGCCGTCAGATACCTGTCACTATTCAGATTACGGGCGAACCCCCTGCCGATTTACGCCGTGAAGACCCCGTCCCAGAAATTGCTCAGGTACGTGTAAGCGGGGCACAAAGCCGCGTGGAGCAAGTTGTGGCGGCGGTTGGTGAAATTAACTTGACCGATGTTCGTTCTTCTGTTGACGAAATTATCACCCTCATCCCCGTCAATAGTGAAGGGCAACAGGTTCAGAATGTCACCCTTGAACCCCAATCCGTCAATGTGAACGTAGAG
>WGEI01000548.1 GCA_015492875.1 Anaerolineae bacterium
CCCGTAAAGAGAAAGGTGGTCGGAATTTCCAGATCGCCAATATGCGCCCAGTGTCCCACATGCGGGTAGAGCGCCCAGATGCCAGCTGCCCAGATACCGGTTCGACGGTTAAACAAACGCGCCCCTAAGACGTAAACGGCGAATATGCTCCCGACATGGATGAAGGGCATAATAGTTCGTGCTGCATGATCATTTACACTGCCATATATAAGTTGGCCAAAGGTGTACTGTAAGGGTATGAACTGAGGATAGTAGCCAATATCTTGCGGTATATGCCCAAGTAACGTGTATAGCCGCCCCTCATACCCATAAACCCACATCGGGTCATAACCTGTGAACGGCCAATAGGAAATCGTCAGCCAACGCAGCACAACCGCAAAGGCTATCAAACCGATGATGAGCTTTTCATCCCAATGTAGTGGAGTGGCTTCCCCCGTGTTGGAAGGAGCTTTGGTGCGCCTCAGTTTGATCGTGAGTAACACAAGCAGCACAACGAAAATAACGCCTGTGCCAGCTAAAACCGCATCACGGGTTAACCTCAACGGATTATCAGGATTTGCTGCCCCGATTGTGCCTAAGACGAACATCCATGCCGTCAGCAACATCGGCGCAAAAGCGAGCGCGGCCATGATAACAAGCGGTCGCTGTCGCCAATCCCTGCGCGGCAATAATAACAGTGCGGCGGGGATGCCCAGCCCAAGATAAACCCAGAGTACAGCGGGTAAAGTTGCAATTGTGATATTGAGCCAGTACAGCGGGGTATTATCCATAGCGCCTAGCAATTCCCTGTTCGATTATGCTGAGTTTGTCGTTTCAAGCGATTGTTTATGATAGTGTGTTTGGACGCCTTCAATTCCCCAAACTACACCTGCGGCGATAAGCAAGCTGATGGCGACATAAGCCGGTAAATAGTAGCGTTGCCATTCCAACGGCGTCAATAGCCATGTGCTGAGCAGCATGGTGGCCAGCCACAACAATAGGGCAGACTTCACCAGCAGGGTGCGTTGCGATTTACTCAAAAGCCACCATACGCCAAAAAGCGCCAGAATGCTCTGCCCAACAACGCCGATAATGGTGACGCCATAAACAATGCCGCGCCATGGCGATTGTTCGTAAGTGTGTATCTGCTGGCGGATGAGGGGATAATCCCCCCAGCGGCTATCCTCAAAATACATCAGTTCACTCATCCATATTTGATGAAAAAAGCCGCTTGTTTTCTCCCCTAAATTCGCATATCCGCCCGCACCTTCTGTTTGTTGGCGGA
Source organism: Anaerolineae bacterium (assembly GCA_015492875.1). Classification (GTDB taxonomy): domain Bacteria; phylum Chloroflexota; class Anaerolineae; order Aggregatilineales; family Phototrophicaceae; genus S146-30. Next base: position 1,265 of record WGEI01000548.1, read on the forward strand.
GCAAGTTTTGCCTCATCTCCAAAACCATTTGCGCCCGCTCTAATGGCGCATCCCACCAAGTAGGATTCAGTGCATAGAACACGCCAATCGCCAAAATGCCCGCCCCCGTCCATGCCAGTAACATTTGGAGGCCGTCATGTCGTTTGCTGATTAGCCAGCGGTAAATGCCCCAGCCATAAGCGAGGCCGAATAAGGGTAGCAGCGTAAACACAGCAGTATGCTTACTGGCCATTGCTAACCCCGCCACTGCCCCCAATATGACTGTTCGTTTCCATGTGCGATGTTGTAGTAGATAAAGTGCGGCCAGAACAGTCAGCAGCATGAAGAGCAATAAAGCGCTCTCCATCACGGCACGTCGCCCGTTGAGTAATATCGCTGGATGAAAGGCGTAGTAAAAGCTGGCGATATAGGCCAAAGGGCGACCACCGATGAATTTCCCCAATGCAAACAGGGCGACAACACTCCCCACCAGCAATAAACTGGCCATAAGCCGCGCCGCCTGTAAAATGCCCTCTTGCGGCATATGTCCAAACTGAACGTTATCATCCCACGATTGTGACCAATCCCATTGGCTGTTGATGTCAGAAACGTCATAACCAGCACTGTGCCAGCCTAACCCAAACAGATATTTGCTGATAACGCCATTAATTAATCGCACGTATTGCTCTGCCGGGTCCGGTGGTGTTTCTTGATAGCGAACGCGGTCTAAATCCCCTTGCAGAAACATATAGGCGTAATCGCTACTCATATAAATTAATGTGGATTCATCGCCATGAAAGGGCACAAGCGGTGTGCCTGCCAGCACATATATGCCCAGCAATCCCAGCCAGATGCTATCAAATAACCTTTTGGGAAGTGCGGATAGTTGTCGAATCATCAATCTCAGTGCCTTATGCCAAACACAGAGGCGACCCCACTAGGTCGCCCCTTAGCTTGTACCATAAATTATGCCAGAGGTGAATAGGTGATGGCGTGACTCGGATGGGTAGCGCCGCTAGACGATAGTGACCAGCGCTTTTTTCTGCTCTACGCTTTCTCCCGCTTCTACGCTAATGCGTTGTACTACACCAGCACGGGGGGCTTTCAGTTCGTTCTGCATCTTCATAGATTCCAGAATGACGACCGTTTGCCCTTTTTCTACCTCTTCCCCCTCTTCAACCGGGACAGCTACAATGAGGCCGGGCATAGGCGCGCGGATGACAACTTCGCCGCTGTCGCTCTCTAACCCGCCTCCGCGCGAGGCCATAAGTTGCTGCCGTTCATCCAACACTTTCCCGCTATAAAGGCGTCCGCGCAAAAGCACTTCTATCTCGCCATCACGGTCTTCGACAACGGTTTCATAAGAAGCATGTTGCATAATGACCGAATAGAGCGATTCTCCTAAAGCGAGAAAATCGACATCGCGCGGTTCGCCATTGACGAGCACTGTGCCATCGGCCTGTATCTCAATTTCGAACTTCTCATCGTTGATAATCGTTAAGTATTTCATCGGTGCATCCGCTCCCAGCGGCTCAACCACTTCCAATTACTGGTATCACGTTTGCCACGCGCCACAATCTGCGCCGCTTTTTGACGGCGACGGTGGTAGAACAAAGTGGCCGCGATAGCTGCTGTCTCCATCTCAGTGGCGCTCGGTGGCTCTTCATAGGTGTTCATACTGAAGCGCTCCTCCACAAATTTAGTGTCAAATTTACCAGCGATGAAGCTGAAGCTATTCAGCAGATTAATGTGGAAGGGGATATTGTGCTTTACGCCCATGATGGTATATTCCTCTAGGGCGCGCCGCATCCGCAACATCGCCTCAGAGCGCGTTTCGCCCCAAACAATCAACTTAGCAATCATGCTATCGTAGTAGGGGGTGATTTCATACCCACCATAAACGCCACTATCAACGCGCACGCCCGGCCCTGTTGGGGTGATCAAAGTTGTGATTGTGCCCACAGAGGGGATGAAGTTGGCGTAAGGGTCTTCCGCATTGATGCGGCACTCAATAGCATGGCCGTTGGGTGTTAGGAAGCTCTCTGTAGAAGACATCCGCCGCCCGCGAGCAATACGAATTTGCTCCCGCACAAGGTCAACGCCCGTCACGAGTTCGGTAACAGGATGCTCGACTTGCAGGCGGGTATTCATCTCAAGAAAGTAATAATTGCGGTCTGCATCCACCAGACACTCAATCGTGCCAGCATTGACATAATTGACTGCACGCGCTGCCGCAATCGCCATCTCGCCCATCCGACGGCGCAAATCATCATCCATGAATGGGCTAGGCGCTTCTTCCACCAGTTTTTGGTGGCGGCGTTGAATCGAGCATTCGCGTTCACCTAGATGAATGACATTGCCATGAGTATCGGCCAAAATTTGAAACTCGATATGACGCGCGCCAACGAGCAACTTCTCTAAATACACTCGCCCATCGCCAAACGCGCTCTCTGCTTCACGGCGGGCAGTCGCAATGGCTTCTGGTAAATCTTCGCGGTTATGGACGGCGCGCATACCCTTACCGCCACCCCCCGCAACAGCTTTCACCAAAACAGGAA
>WGEI01000549.1 GCA_015492875.1 Anaerolineae bacterium
GCCATGTTCAATATCTTAGTTCAGTGGCACGGGCTTCACCCTGATGAGAACGGCTTTGTTCGCCTTTCCATCGCTGAATTCAGTTTATAAACCCGCACCACTGGTTATATAGTAGAGTTGGGTCACCATTGGGGAAAGAAAAATGTTGAAAGCATTGCAAACATGGGACGTGCTCGTCGTTGAAGATGATTTGCCCACGCTGCGGCTTTTGCGCCATATCTTGCAAAAAGCGCGGATGATTGTTCATTGTGCCGAAAATGGTGAACAGGCGGTGGGCTTTTTGAAAGAGCTGAAGCCAGACTTCATCCTTACCGATTTGATGATGCCAGGTATGGATGGCTGGGAGTTGCTGAAGGTCGTGCGCAGTAACCCGCGTTTGAATGGCCTGCCTGTGATTGTCATCACAGCGGCCAGCACCCACAAGTTGCGGCAAGAGCCGCTGACGGCGCAATTCAACGGTGTACTGTTGAAGCCAATTCACCCCAATGACCTTGTAGACCGCATTATGCATATTTTACAGGATGTACCCCAATTGGCTTATCGCTTCGGTGAAGGGATAAAGCCATAGGGTTACTTTTTAACACTTAAACTTAAGAAGCGGATGTCATACACTGGCATCCGCTTTTGGTTTTAGGTCGGCGTTTTGGTTGTCCAGTTCAAATTGGGGTTTTTGAAGGGGAGTAGCGCTAGGATGACCGCTTGGGTATAAAAGCCGCTGCGGGTGAGCGTGCCGCCGCTCAACAGGCCGATGGCGCCGCCTTGTTGTTTAGAGTTGTTTTGGTTGAAAACGCAGTCATCGGCATCGCCCAGTTCTAGCCCTTGCCGCACTAGCGCTGCCACTTCATCAGGTAAGATGAACGCCCCAGTGCGCCCATAACCATATTGCGCGCCACGCTTCACTACAATCCAAGCAAAAGCTGAAAGGCCAATCGGCGATTCGCAAACGCCACCTTCGATGCCAACGGCGTACCCATCTGCGTGTTGGAGGTGTGTTTGCGCGGCGTCGGCGCGGTTTTTCGCTCCTAACAGGGTTTCCTCGTCACTCATCGGCTGGTCGGAAACGCCAGAGGGCACGCTAACGCCGTGAATATCTAGCGCAGCCTGTGGGAATAGCGCGGCGAAACCGTTGCGGGCGGCTTCTAGTTTGACGGGGTTTTTAGAGGCAACAATGATATGCATAGGCTTTCCTTTGGTATTGCGGGTTTTGTGCTCTGGCAAAAGTACAAACTAGCAGCGTATTATGGGGTTGTCCATGCTGTTTTTGCGATTGGTAGAAAAGGTGGTTTTTAGTGCGTTATCTGGTCATTGGCGATATACACGGCTGTTATGATGAGTTGCAGGCGCTTTTAGACCGCGCCGCACTTTCTGATGATGATGCGATTATCACCGTGGGCGATATGGTCAATCGTGGCCTACATTCTGACAAGGTGTTGAACTTCTTCCGTTATACGCCACAGGCACAGGCGGTTATGGGCAACCATGAAGATAACCATATACGCTACCAATTGGCAGAGCGGCTGCCCTCGCTGAGTGTGTTAGTGACACGCTGGCAGTTGGGCGAGGGGTATGGGGCGGCGGTGGATTATATGGCGCGCTTGCCGCTATGGTTGAAGTTGCCCGATGCGCTGGTAGTACACGGCTTTCTAGAGCCGGGGCGTAGGCTACGAGAGCAACGGCGCGATGTTCTATTGGGCAGCAATGGGGCAGCGGCGTATTTGAAGGAGACATATCAGCGGCCATGGTATGAACTGTATGAACGTGACGAGCCGCTGATTGTTGGGCATCGGGATTATAGCGAGGGGGCGATGCGGCCTTTTGTCTATAAAGAGCGCGTTTGGTGTATTGATACGCGCTGTGTCTATGGCGGTTCATTGACGGGGCTTTTGTTGCCAGAATGGCGGTTTATCAGCGTGCCCGCCCGCGCTGACCACTGGCATGAGATGCGTGCCCGCTACGCCCGTTTATCTTGAGCGCCCCGTTTGGGCGGTGGCCTCATGCTGAAGACATCGGCGAAACCATGTTCGCGGTCGCTATGAGTGTAATACGCCATTTTCACCAATGGGCCATAGCTCTCATCAAGTTCCATACCGGTGATCACCCAGCCTGCTTTCAACTTGCCGATGAGGACGGCGCGGTTATTGGGTTGGTGGTGGCTGGTGAGGCGTTCATAGCCTAGCGCGCCAATATATTCGCACAAGCCGCGTAGCCAAGCGGTGTAGATGCCTTTGCCACGATATTCTGGCACCAGTCCCATGGTGTGCATGTAGAATGTCAAATAGTCTTCCATTTGACCATACGACCAGCCGACAGGCTCGCCATCGGGGCTATAGAGGACGAAGCGTTCGCGGTGGCGGTGGGCGTACATATCGCGGACAAGCTGGAGGTCGGCCTCGCGTTCTGGCGGGGTACGAAAGCGGCGTAACTGGCCATCATGTGGGAAGATGCGGGGTGCAATGATGCATTTTATTTGTTCAAGTGTATCAGCATCAACTGGATGGGCGACGACACTAGCGGGCAAGGTCATCGGAAAGAAGCGGGCACGCACTTCGGCTACCCGTTGCGCTAAAGTTTCTATCATTTGTTTATTTCCCTTTTTCGGCTTCTTCAATACGCTGGTGAATGCCTTCTTCGCCGAAGGGTTCACCATGACCATCAATATAACAGGAAATATTATCATCGAGCAACTGTTTCAAGATAGCGGCATCTAGCGTGTCGTCGGGTTGGCGCTGGGGTGGGATTGGCGGGTAGAAGCAATCGCCTACGAAGAGCACGCTATCTTCCACCACGCGCACAGTGATAGAGTCATCGGCGTGTTGCCCGCCAATGTGCTCTAGGTGTAGGGTGATAGTATCAAAGTGGAATGTGAGGTTTTTGGTGAATGTCATGGTGGGCAGGCGGATGCGGAAATAAGCCCAGCTGTCGATCGCGTTGGCCAATGCCCGAAAGCCCTGTGCGAGTTCTGGCTGTTCGGCGATGCGTTCGGCGATATATTCATCTGACCATGGCGCGGTCATTTGGTGCTGGAGGTGCTCATAACAGCGCTGGTGGGCGATGACATTTGCCCCGTAAATATCGCCGCCGAAGGTGTGGTCCCAGTGATGGTGGGTGTAGATAACATGGCGCACGGGCGGGACTTTCATGGCGATGAGGGCGCGCATGATACTTTGTGCTTGTTTGGGGCCGTTACCCGCATCTACCAGAATGGTTTGGTCGGGCAGGATGATGACGCCGACATTGGGTTGCACGGCCCACGGGTCTGGGTTTTGGGGGATAATCCAGACGTGTTCGCTAATTTGTTGCATGGTAATGCCTGTTTCAAGTTGACTTTGCATGATTTGTATGACCTTCACCAGCAAGGTAGCCTACGTGTTTCCATTGTATGCGCTTTGGCGAACATCACAAGTTTTTAGGTGTTGGAGTATAATGAAACTATAGAAGTTTTTAGGCGAAATAAAACATGATGAACCACCAATTGATTGAATTTGCGATTGATAGTGATATTCATCTGCACCAATTCAGCATAGCCATTAACGATTTTAGGGGCTTATTGGAGCAATTAGCCATAGAAACTGTCCCTGAAGAAAAAGTTATTTGGCGCTTGGCGGATTTACAATTCAGCAGCGCCATCATGATACTTGAACCACAATCGCCCAAAGCGGAAACAACGACAGCTATCATTGAAGCCTTTGAAGCAGTGGCTAAGTTTTTGGCTGATAATCGTAACCCCTTTTGATAAAGCCGTTATCTGCTATCTCACAGAAGATTGGCGGCAGAAATTGCCCCAGCTTTGGGATAACGATGTGATTGTGAGCGGGAAAATAACCCGCCGTCGGGATACTGGTCAACCTGTGAGCGTTCGACAAATTACGGACATTCAACTCGTTACTGATGTTCGGGCTGGTGATTATAAACGAGCAAGGGGGGCGCTTATGCGCGTTTGGGGCGATGAAAACGCTGAAGACGGCATAAGGCGATTGCGCGATGCTTGATATGCGTTACTGGTATTGTGATGCGAATGTTTTTCTCGCCTATTTCAATAGCGAAAAAGGTCGTGTAGAGATATAGATGCCCTACACAGGTCACCCAAAACGCATATTTGAAGCTCGTCACTTCTGTATTACTCCCCCAGTTGTTGACCAACCGCCATTGCCACTCCAATACGATGAATAAAAAACGAGGCGCCCGCCTATATGACGGACACCTCGTTACCCTATAAGAAGCGCCTGCTTTAGCTGCGCAATTGAGCGTCTAAAGCGGCGACAGCTGCAATAGCGACAATATCTTCCACATCATCACCGGCCTGTAGCACGTGGGCGGGCGCCCCCATGCCCAACAGAATGGGGCCAATCGCTTCGGCATCGGTGAGGCGGTCTAGCAGTTTATAAGCGACATTGGCCGAGCCAAGGTCTGGGAAGACGAGGACGTTAGCGTCTTTCACCTGACTGAAGGGGTAGCGGTTGTCGACAATCTCTGAGACCACGGCGGTATCGGCCTGCATTTCGCCATCGATGGCGAGGTCGGGGCGTTTTTGCCGCACGATGTGGACGGCCTTGCGCACTTTTTCTGAGAGGGGGTGCGGCGTGCTGCCGAAGTTTGAGAAGGACAGCATGGCCACGCGCGGCTCAATCCCCAATGTTTTGGCGAAGTCGGCGGCCAATATGGCGATTTCTGAGAGGGTCTCGGCGTCTGGGTCAATGTTTACGGTGGCATCGGTGAAGATATAGACGCGGTTTTTGACAATCATGAGGTAAACGCCACTGGCACGGGTGGCATTTTCGCGCGTGCCGAAAATTTGTAGCGCGGGGCGGATAACCTCTGGATATTCATAGGTGAGGCCGCTAACAACGGCGTCGGCGTCGCCCGCTTTGACCATCATCATGGCGAAATAGTTGCGGTCACGCAGGAGGGACATGGCGCGTTTCATGGTGACGCCTTTGCGCTGGCGCAGCTCATAGAGCATAGCCTGATAGTTTTCTCGGGTGGCGCTGTTGTTGTGATTGACGATTTCAGGCTCAAAATCGAGGCCGAGTTCTTCAATTTGGGCGCGAATGGCCTGCGGGTCACCGATGAGGATGGGTTCGGCGATGCCATCAAAGGCGACTTGGGCGGCGGCGCGGATGATTTTCGGCTCTTCGCCTTCGGCAAAGGCTATCCGTTTACGTGCCCCATGCTTGGCGCGGTTGATGATGTCGTTGCGCACCCGCTGCCCGGTGCCCTGACGGCGGATGAGTTCTTCACGATATTCGTCGAGGTCACGCTGAATGCGGGCGACACCGCTCTCCATAGCGGCGCGGGCGATGGCTGGCGCGACATAGAGCAGCACGCGCGGGTCTAACGGCTTAGGGATGAGATATTCCCGACCGAATTTGAGCGAGGTCAACCCATAGGCCGAGAGCACGCTATCGGGCACATCTTCGTGCGCCAGTTCTGCCAGCGCGTGGGCGGCGGCGAGTTTCATCGCTTCATTAATCGTTGTGGCGGCAACATCCAGCGCGCCACGAAAGATGAAAGGGAAGCCCAGCACGTTGTTCACTTGGTTGGGATAATCGCTGCGACCAGTGCCAACGATAGCATCGGGACGGACGGTCAACGCCTCTTCGGGCATGATTTCTGGTGTGGGGTTGGCGAGGGCGAAGATGATGGGGTTTTCCGCCATTTTCTTCACCATCTCGGGCTTCAACGCGCCGGCGACGGAGAGGCCAACGAAAACATCAGCGCCCTCTATGGCATCATCTAGGGTGCGGGCGGTGGTTTCGGCGGCGAATAGCTCTTTGTATTTGTTCATGCCCTCGCGCCCTTTATAGAGGACGCCCCGAGAATCCAGCATGAGGATATTTTCGCGGCGCACGCCAAGGCTGACGTAGAATTTGGCGGTGGCGATGGCACTAGCGCCGGCACCATTGACCACAACGCGCAGGTCTTCCATGCTGCGGCCAGTGATTTCTACCGCGTTAATCAAGGCCGCGCCAGAGATGATGGCCGTGCCGTGTTGGTCATCGTGAAAAACGGGGATGTCTAAAAGCTCCTTCAGACGCTCTTCAACCTCAAAGCATTCAGGCGCTTTAATGTCCTCTAGGTTAATGCCACCAAAAGTTGGGGCGATAGCGCGCACCGCTGCGATAATTTCTTCGGCAGTTTGGGCGTTAATTTCAATATCAAAAACATCGACATCGGCAAAGCGCTTGAACAAGACGCCCTTGCCTTCCATCACTGGCTTCGATGCCTCTGGCCCCCGATTGCCCAGCCCAAGAATGGCCGTGCCATTAGAGACAACCGCCACGAGGTTGCCTTTAGCGGTCATTTGATAAACCTGTAACGGGTCTTCGTCGATGGCGAGTACCGCTTCGGCCACGCCGGGGGAATAGGCCAGCGAGAGATGCCGTTGGGTGGTGAGTGGTTTGGTGGGGGTCACTTCAATTTTGCCGGGGCGCCCCCGCCGGTGATAATCTAATGCTTCTTGCTTCGTGATAGTAGACATAGCTTCGCAATCCTTACTCCATCACCGGATAAAATACGCCCGCCTTATGCGCCAAACAAGCCACTATCTCTGGTGAAAGGCGTTCTTTATTCCTAACTTTCCAGTGTAGCGCATAAACCCTTGAGCAGCGATATGCGTGCGCCTTAAACGTGAAAGTTGTCATGAAAAATGCCTGATGCTTGTTTTTTAGGCGGCCTTGTAGTGCATAAACACAGTGGTTAGAAAGAGGTTACGGTACATTTATAGGCGGCACAGGCGGATACCCCTCCCTGCCAAGTGCTATGGGATGGTGATGGGCAATCCGTTGGGCAATTTGATTGCGCCTTGCTATAATGCCGTTGAATATCCCGATTGGCTTCATTGGCGCATTTGGGAGCAAGCAAACGAGGTGTTTTTAACGTGTTTTGAAACGGCGGTTTCATCGCGGCTTCAAAACTAGAGACAGGGGAAATGTATGATGAAATTGCGTTTTCTCATGACGTTGGTGACTGCATTACTGTTCTTCGTCAGCGCCCCCGCACTGGCTGAATGGCCTCAGCAGGAAACGGACGATACGCCAGTGGTGGCGCTGCCTTCGCCCGATGGTGAGGCGCTGGTCGACCCCGACGGCTTGTTGCCATATGTCCCCGGCGAGGTGGCCTATATCCCCTATCCCGTCCCCATTACGCTGGATGGCAACCTCGACGATTGGAACGGCATTCCGTTTGATATTGTGACGAAGGGCAACCCGCCCGCTAATGACCCGTTGGAAAACGGCTCTATCCAATTTGCGCTGGCTTCGGATGGCGAAAATATCTACCTGTACATGGTGATGCCTGATGCGACGATTGTGACGGGGGCACATGGACAGGACTTTTGGAACGAAGATTCGCTGGAATTTTACTTCAATTTCACGGATGACCTCTCCCGCACTAGTTACGCCGATGGCGTTTTTCAGGTCAATATCAATCCCGGCGACATTGGCAATACTGACCCCAATCATCTCGTCATTACGGGCGTGAATAGCTGGCAGGCGCGAGTTTCGGCCTATGTATTCCGCACTGCCAATGGCTGGGGCTTGGAGGCGGCAATCCCTATTCCGGAGCATGTGACCGTAGCGCACGGGCGCGTGGTTGGCTTTCAGGTGCAGGGCAACGGCTCTAGCGGTGGTGACCGCAACGTAAAACTCATCTGGTCAAATGCCGATACCAACGATGCCAGCTATTACAATCCGAGCGTCTTCGGTTTCGGCATGTTCTATGAAGTGGGCAATTTAGATGTGCCAGCGCCACTAGAGCGCTCAAATGCTGGGGGGACGGTCGAAGTGCATGGGGTGAGCGTCAATCAAGTGGGCTATTTACCCAATATGCCCCATTTTGGGATGCTGGCGACAAACGAGGATTTGGCCACGTCATGGGCGCTCATCGATGCGGAGAGTGGCGATGAAGTCTATCAGGGCGCTGCCGTTCGCCCAATTGTAGACGCGGCTTCGGGCGATCGGGTGTATGTGGTCGATTTCTCCGACTTCAATACAACGGGCACTTATCGCCTGTCGATTGATAACCAGACAAGCCCGCCCTTCGCCATCGGCACAGATATTTACAATTCGTTGCCGGTGGATGCGTTGCGCTACTTTTACCTCAACCGCAGCGGCGTAGCGCTGTTGCCAGAATATGCCGGCGCGGCTTATGCTCGCCCCGCTGGCCACCTGACAGATAATAACGTCACTTGCTATCGGGGCACAGATGCCGATGGCGTCAGTTGGGCGGGCTGTGCGTATACGTTAGATGCTGCTGGTGGTTGGTATGATGCTGGCGATTATGGCAAGTATGTCGTCAATGGCGGCATCAGCCTGTGGACGTTGCTCAATCTCTATGAACGTTTCCCCGATGCTTTCCCAGATGGCAGCGCCAATATCCCCGAAAGCGGCAACGGCGTCTCCGATTTACTGGATGAGGCGCGCTGGGAGATGGAATGGATACTCTCGATGCAAGTGCCGCAGGGTCAGCCACAGGCGGGTATGGCGCATCACAAACTGCATGACTTGCAGTGGGCAGGCTTGCCGACCTTGCCGCCGACAGCGTTCGATAATAACAACGATTTCTCAGGGGGCAACGGGCGCTATCTCTACCCACCGACGACTGCGGCCACTTATAACTTAGCGGCGACTGCGGCACAGTGTGCGCGCATCTGGCGCGATATTGATAGCGCATTTGCCGCGCGGTGTTTGGAAGCGGCAGAGACGGCGTTTGAAGCCGCGCAGACCAATCCCATCGCGATGATTGGCAATACCCCCGGCGCGGGTGGCGGTAACTATGGCGATGGCGACATCTCTGATGAAGCGTTTTGGGCGGCGGCAGAGTTGTATATCACCACTGGCGATGAGCAATATCTAGAGGTGATGCGCGCCAATCCCTACTTAGCGACGTTTGGCGGTTTAGGTAAAGATAGCGCCATGTATTGGGGCGATACCGCCGCATTGGGCGCCTTGTCGCTCAGTTTGCATCAAGTGCATATGCCTGAACTGGCGAACCTGCAAGCGCAAATTGTCGCTACGGCTGATGCTTATCTAGAGACAATTGCCCGCGAGGGCTATCGTGTACCCATCACGAATTATGTGTGGGGGTCGAATAGCGCGGTGCTCAATAACGCAATTGTCATGGCCTATGCCTATGACCTGACGGGCGACATCCGCTATTTGCAGGGCGTTAGCGAGAGTATGGACTATCTATTGGGGCGCAACGCGCTGGCCTTCAGCTTCATCTCTGGCTATGGCACAAATGCGATGACGAACCCACACCATCGCTTTTGGGCAAATGAGCCAAATAACGGCTATCCGCCACCGCCGCCGGGGGTGGTAGCTGGGGGGCCAAATGCCGGCCCCAGTGACCCCGCCGCCCTAGAGCAACTCAGCCCCGATGTTGGACCAGCGCGCCGTTATGTTGATGACCGCGGCAGTTGGTCGACGAATGAAGTGGCCATCAACTGGAATGCGCCGCTGGTGTGGGTGGCGACTTATCTCAGTAATGTTGCGAGTAACCTCGAATAAACTGGGGCGCTATGAATGACAAAGGGGCTGTTACCAAAGGGCGATAGCCCCTCTTTCTCATCAATTGACCGTGGCGTTGGTGAAGAATTTGCGCAACGCTTGCCCAGCGGAATTGTGGCGCAAGTAGGCGATATGCTCGCCGTTGAAGGGCTTGGGTTCAATGCCGAGTTGCGGCAGCGCGTTATCTGCCACCACATTGGGCACGGCCAACAAGTCCAGCAAGTTGCGGTTGACCGGCGCGCCGGGCAGTAGCTTCTCCATGAGGAAGACGGGCAAGCGCAAGAGGCCAACAGGCACAGCTACCAGCGCCCGCTTGGCGTTTAGCGCCTGTAGCACACGGCGCTCTATTTCTTCTAGCGTCAAAACTTCTAGGCCGCCTAGCCCCAACCGTTGCCCAACGGTGGCGTCATCTTCTAGCGCTTTCACAATGGCTGCGACGACATCATCGACCGAGACGGGTTGGAAAAGCGCCTCGCCTCCGCCAATCAGCGGGAAGATGAGTGGTGTGAGCTTCACAAGGCGGGCGAAGGTGTTGAAGAATTCATCTTGAAGGCCAAAAATGGCCGAAGGGCGTAATGCTGTCGCGGCCATACCCGATTGCATGACATAGTCTTCGCCCTTGCCCTTGCTGGCGAGAAAACGATAGGGTGCGCTGGCATCCGCCCCATTTTGGCTGATATAGATGAAACGGCGCACGCCCGCTTCCTTGGCGGCATCGGCAACGTTGACTGTGCCCTGAAAGTTCACCGTTTCGTAAGTTCTGCCGCCGCGCTCTAAGGCAATTGCTGCCGTATGCACTACGGCAGACACATCGCGGAAGAGTGGCTTAATGCCCTCGCGGTCGGTGACATCGCCTTCGACCAGTTCAATTTTACCGATAATATCGCCTAGCCGTATCGTGGCCTTTTGCTTGTTGTGCACCATCGCGCGCACGGGTTTGCCGAGTTCGACTAGCCGCCGCACCGTATTGTTGCCGACGAAACCCGCCGCGCCTGTGACCAAAATGCTCATCGCTCACGCTTCCTTTCCCAATGTCGCCGGTTGTTATCTAGCTATTGAATCCGTATTGTCAATAGCGACAGCGCATCTGCCCCATCTTCAAGCGGCAGGCGGTCGGTGGGGTTGCTCAGGTCATAGAGGCCAACGAGCAAGGTGTATTCGCCTGCGGGCAACTCGACGGGCAAGACCAGCGCATGATTGTCGACGATCGTTTGCTGTGGCTGCCATGTTGGGGTGATAGCGCTGCCGCCGCCGGGTTCGCTATCGCGCTGGGCGACCAGTTGCCCTTCGCTATTCACCAGATGCAAAAACACTTTGTAGCGTGCCTCTAGCACGGCGTCGGTCTGCCAGTTAAGCTGTATCTGAAGTACGTCGCCCGCGCGCAGTGCATCGCTGTTATAGGCCACGCTCTCTAACGTGATATGCTCGCCAAAGCGCACATTGACCGGTTGCGGCGCGTTGAGCGCGTCGGGCGTGCTATAGCGCACAAAGCGCACACTGCCCACCCATTCATCCGAAACTTGATAAGCGCCTTCGATGAGTGCGCGCTCGACAACGTTTAGCGGGTCTTGCTCTGCTTGGCCATAAAAGAGGACGTAAATACGGCGGTAATCCTCGATGATTTGCTCGGTTTCTCGCCGCGCCTGTTCATAGTCGCCGCTGGCGGGCAAGAGGAAGACGGGCGCTTCGCCATCGTAGTAATATAGGAAGACTTGCGATTGGTTGGGTGCATCGAGGATGATGGCATCTTCCGCAGTGGTTTCCTGTTCAAGGCGTTCGGCAAGGGCTTTATAGTTGTCGCGCTGGTGTTGTGGGTCGTTATAAAGCGGGTAGAGGCCGTTAGACATATTGAACAGCAGCCCAACAACCGCCATAGCCGCCGCCGCTTTGGGGAGATAGCGTGTCCAGCGCTCTTGGTGGCGCGTTTGCAAATGCCACAGCACCCAAACCCCGCGCCCCATCCACAGCGCAAAGGCCAATTGTGCCGGCAATAGGAAGCGCATATAGCGCAGATATAGCTCTAGATAGAGGTAGACGGCCAGCATCACCAGCACCCACGCCACGGGCAAAAGCATCTTCCACCATGCCCAAACACCGCGCCGCGCCTTCGGTGGGATGAGCAAGCCGAAAATCAAGAGCAGATAAACCGCAATGCCCATGCCGCCCATGTTCTGCTCGTAAGTGCGGCCAAACGCCAGCCAGCCCTGTATCTCGCGCAGCAGTTGCTCCAATGGCACAGCGGGCGAAATGTTGGGATGAATGCCGATGCGGGAGGGGCCACCGCCAAGAATCCACGGGGTATATAGTAACAGCCAAAGTAGGTTCACCGCCGTATAGCGCCACAACGTTGGCCAAAGCGCCCGCCAACCCGCCGCAATATCGAGGCCACCTTGCGCCCGTAGCGCCCGATACCCGATTAAGGCCATCCATAGGACGGCCATCACCCCTTGTGCGGCCATGAAGAAGGCGAAGGTGTAATGGGTGAGCGTGCCCATCGTGTTCAAAATCGCCAGTATCACACCATCTCGCCAGCGCAAATGCTGGATGAAGCGGATGTAGAACCACAATGCGCCGCCAGCAACGGCGCTGAGCATGGCATACATGCGCATTTCCTGCGCGTAATAGATGCTGAAGGTGTTCAGGGCGATGAAGGCCGCCGCCGCTAATCCCGCCGTAATGCCGAATAGCTTGCGCCCCAGCGCATAGGCCAGCGCCACCGTCAACAGGCTGAAGGCGACGGAGATGAAGCGCATGGTGAACACACTATCACCCGCGACGCCAATCCACAGGTGCATCGTCCAAAAGTAGAGCGGAACATGCACTGCGCTGGCGACACGGCGCGCAGAATCATCCATCGTGCGCATGGCGAGGTCATGGGTGACGCCCTCATCAATCCACATCGATTGGGTATCCAGCGCGTAAATGCGCACAGCGAACGCCACAAGGAAAATGACAATCAGGGCGAAAAGGGCTAAGTTTTGGCGGCGAGTGAGGTTCATGCTGCCCTGCGCCTCCTTAATAGTGCTTGCGTTAAAATAACCAGTGTGAAAATGCCCAACGCGATGGCGACAGCGACGACGGGCATCAGCCGCCGTGTCGATTGGTTGAGCACAGTCACGGAGTCAAACATGAATGGCGCGGTAGAGGCCAAGCGCACGGTATGGGTTTCGGCTAAATCTGAGGCGAAGACGCGGTAAGTCATCCAACCGTTTTCATCCGCTGGCCAATCGCCATTTTGGGGCAACCGTCCGATAGGCTCGCCATCGATGAGCACCGCAACAGGCTGCGCCGCGCCGCGCCACCGCACCCAGACATCTGTGCCGTAAAAGGTGAATTCGCTGATGGGCGTCAAGTAGGCTTGCCCCAATTGCGCCAAGTAAGCATCGAGCAAACGGGCGCTGCTATGGTGCTTAATCGCCCAATGTTCGGCTTGATGCACGCCTATGTACAGCGTCGGCGTTTGGGAGTTGATATAGTCGCGCATGCTTTCGTAGACGGGTAACGGCGTGAAGGTTGGCCGTTCTGGGCTATAGTCTGGCTCTACCATGCGGAAGTAAAACCACGATTGGTCAGATTCAAAGGGGTGCGGGCGGGTGAAGAACCAGTAATTGATGACGCCAATCCAAGGCCATTCTTCTTGCGCCCGTTGGTAGGCCAAAGGCATATAACTTGCGGCTTGCGCTTCGGTGACGACGCCATAGGCTTCGTAACGGTCAATATCGCGGGGGACATCTGGCTCGCCGACGGGATTCCACGCCGCCTCACTAATCCAAATGGGTTTGCTAGCGTCGCCATTCCGTACCATGATGTCGCGTATCAACATATTGCGCCCGAAGTTAATATCGGTCAAGCGCATACGGCGGTCGGTGGGGCCGCTGTTGAGGCCGTAGCCCTGTATAGAGAGCACGTCGAAACAATCGGCGGCGCCATGGTCATACATATTTTGCAGGAAGATATAATCGTTGATATTTTTGCCGTCGATGGCGCTTGTTGGTGCGAGTGCCCCGCTGATAACTACAATATCGGGGTCAACGCGCTTCAGGGCGCGGTAGGTGCGGCAGAGCAAATCGGTATATTCAGCTGCATCAATCCAATCATCGGGGCGGCTCCCCCATTCGGGAAAGATGTTTGGTTCGTTCCATATTTGGTAATAACGCACGCGCCCGCGATAGCGCCGCGCCACTGCTACCGCATAATTGACATAATCGTCAAAGTCATCGGGAGGGCCTAAGCCCAACGGGTCTTCTTCTGCCCGCGCCCATGCTGGCGGGTTGCTGAGCCGTACTTGTAATTCTAGCCCATAGGCCGCCGTTAGCTCGACAATGCGGTCATATTTTTCCCAGCCGCTGATGGTTTCCACTGTGCCATCGCCATCGAAGTCGCGTGTGACGGTGAATTGGCCACGCCCGTCGTGCTCAATGTCTTCCCAGGGGAATTCTTGCCGTATCCAGCGGAAACCAGCATCGCGCACCATGCGCAACTGCTCCTCGATTTTGGGCACTTCCACCTCTTGCTCAAGGAACATGTTGATGCCATAGGGCACGACATCGGTATGGGCGATGGGCGTCAGCGGGGCGGTGTTTGGCTGTGGGCGCAGTGCCGTGCCGACCACTTCCACCATGCCCTGTAACTGGGCGAGTGGCGCTTCTTCGCCAGTGAGTGACCAAAAAACGCGCCACACCAGCCCCTGATTGCTCAGGTCTAGCCAGAGGAGGCCGCCCAGCACCACCAGCACAACGAGGATAAAAACACCATAACGGCGGATTGTGTTTGTATTATCGCTTACAGTATTCATGCGGGGCATTATAGCGGATTGACAAGGTTTGTCTATACTGCCAGCTTTCGCACTATCTTATGCCTGCTCCCAGAGGATAGTTACCAGACCCCGCGCGGCTGTGACCCATCGCTGACGCGGGTTGGTGACACTTGGTATATTGTGTATAAGACGATGGCACTGCCCAATACGCCACCGCCACCCCCGAATAACGGTGGTGATGGGGGCTGATGGCTCTTCACTCAAAGTGAACCTGTAAATCCATTTTGCCGAGCCGTATCAAGTCGCCGTCACGGAGTTTGTAGCGCTTATGAGGCGTCAAGCGCACGCCATTGAGATATGTGCCGTTGCTGCTGCCCAAATCTTCGACGGAGAGCTGCTCATCTTCGAGATAAAGCGCCATGTGACGGCGGCTAACCCCCAGCGGATATGCGCCATAAGGGGCTAAGTCTACCATCGCCAAGCTTTGCGTGTCGGTATCGCGGCGGCCAAAGATGAGCGAGGTGTTGGGCTTTGGGTGGATATGAAGCGGCGTTTGCCAGTGCGACATTTCAAGACGCAGGCGCATACCAGTTTTGAAGATGCCAGTACGGACATTATTGGCCAATGCTGCCCGTTGCTCTTCATCCACCATCAGCGTCGGTTCTTCATCGTCGTAGCGCTGGGTGGGGCGGGGATGCTGTGAACCAGTGAGGAGATTTGTGCCACATTGTTCACAGAAAAAAATGCCTTCACGGTTGTGATGGCCGCAGGTGGGGCAACGAATGCCAGATGTTTGGGATTGGTCGGACATGTCCGCTTCTGCTCCGGATGATATAGACCAGACCACAATTCTACTCTATCACAGGTTTGTTGACGAAGGGGTATTTTCTTCTTCAGCTTTTAGGGCTTGCGCCAGAATATCGGCGACATGGCGTACGCAAGGCGAGTGCCCGCTACGGCTAAGGCCGCCGTTCATCTGCATCATACAGCCGCAGTCGCCCGTGGCGATGATGTCCGCTTCGCATTGCTGGATGTTGTTCAGTTTGCGCTGGAGCATGGCGGTGCTGACTTCGGGCATTTTGACGGCAAACAAGCCACCAAAGCCACAGCAGCGGTCAGCCTCTTCGAGTTCAACCACCGTCACACCATCGATTGCGCTTAAAAGTTGCCGCGCCTGCTCTTTTAAGCCCATCAGCCGCAAGCCATGGCAGGCCTCGTGTAAGGCGATGCGCGTCGGCGGCAGGGTGGCGTTTAAGTCCATGATGCCCAGTCCATCGACGAGATACTCGGTGAATTCCCATGTGATACTGCTCGCCCATATCGCCCGTTCGTGCCATTCGGGTTCATCTGCAAAAAGCGTGGGGTAATAGTGACGCACAAGCGAGGCGCAAGAGCCAGAAGGCGTGACGATGACTTGGGCATCTGCAAAGGCCTGTAAGAACTGACGGGCGACCTCGCGCGCTTCATCCCAATAGCCAGCATTGAAAGCGGGCTGGCCACAGCAGGTTTGTGCCATAGGGAAGCGCACTTCGACGCCCAAATGCTCCAGTATTTTGACGACGGAGACGCCCGTTTGCGGGTGAATCATATCCACCAAACAGGTGACGAACAGCGAAACGGGTTTATAGCGCGGGTTTGGGCGTAAAGGGAGTTCGCTCATGTAACAGCCTCTCTTCAGGCACGGTTTAACTTCCTTTCATTATAACGCGAGAACAGGAGAACGCTATTAGATTGGGGGGAATTGGGTAATGTGCCGACTACCCCTTGCAGGGTGCGGGACAGCGTCCTGCGTAACAACGAAATGGGGGCTGACTGCCCCCAAACCCCCACTTTAAGGACTGGCGTCCTTAAAAATCCTATTAGGGAGGATTATCAAGTTTAGCAGTGGGACGGGCTATCGCAACCATCCATCTATAGCGCCGAACAAGCAGGGCGAAACATTTGCGAATGCTGCTTGCGCAGCGAGGGCGTTCACCCAAAAAAAGTTTGCGAGCGCGGAGGTTTCACCCTCGCAAAACAATGAGGAAGGTCGGCGCTTTGCTTGGCGGTTATCGCTGTACAGGTTGCGGCAAATTTCCGCTATACTTAGGCGTTATGTGTAAACGGTTCAGGGATAGGATGACAGTATGACAAACCCGCGCCCCTCTCGGATTGCCGCTTGGTATCGCGCTATACGCCCGCGTACCCTCACTGCCACCTATGCCCCGTTGGGGTTGGCGGCGGCGGTTGCGCTGGAACATGGCGTTTTTGATGCTGTGCGCTTCGCTTTGTCGCTAGTGGCGGCGCTACTTTTGCAAATCGCCTCAAACTTGGTCAATGAATATGCGGACTATCGCCGTGGCGCAGATACGCTGAAGGTGGCTGGGCAGGGCATGGCGATTAAAAATAGCATCCTCACCCCGCGAGAGGTCTTCATTGGCGCGGTTGCTAGCATTGTGCTCGGCTCGCTCATTGGGTTGTATTTGTTGACTGTGACGGGGCCGCTGCTGCTGTGGATTGGGCTTTTCGGCGTGATTGTCGTCATTACCTATACCGCTGGGCCATTCCCGCTGGCCTATCACGGGCTGGGAGAGATTGCGGTGGCGCTATGCTTTGGCCCGTTGATGGTCTTAGGCGCTTACTATGTGATGGCGGTCAGGGTGGATATTGCGCCCATTCTCGCCAGTATACCGCTGATGTTCACGGTGGCGGCTATTTTGCACGCCAATAATATCCGCGATATAGATGCCGACCGCGCCGCCAACAAGCGCACGCTGGCGGTGCGTTTTGGCTTACGCATGGCGCGGCGGGAATATGTGTTTTTGATGTATGGCGGCTATGTGGTGCTGGTGGCGTTGGTGCTTTTCGGCGTGATGCCTATCGGGGCGTTGCTCGGCTTCATCACCTTGCCAGAAGCGCGCCGCCTCGTAAAAATCGTGACGACCGAAACTGACCCGCAACGCCTTCATATGGCGCAGGGGCGCACTGCCCGCTTGCATGGCCAATTTGGCTTATTGATGGTCATTGGCTGGCTGGGCTGGTTGCTGGCTGTAGCACTTATTGGATGAACTATCTCGCTCAGCACTCTTTATGCTGGTTAGAAACCGTTGACTGATTAGAACGTATGTTATATAGTACATGTGTTCATATTGACATAGGAGCGCTTTATGCCAACTATCCCCATGCCAGCACAATTTAACTTTGTGAATACCGTGTTCAGTCATGGCTGGTATCAACTTGCGCCATTTCATTATGATGATGCGCGCCGCTTGTTACAGCGCATTCTCGAACTGAGCGATGGCAGCGTGGTGCTGGTGGATATCAGTGATGCTATGCACGCGCGGGGCGATGAGGTGATTTACTTCGGCATTCATGGCCTAGAGCGCTCTACTGAGGCGCAGGAAGAGGAGATACGCGCCGCCGTCTCGCGCATGTTGTGCCTTGATTGGGATTTGAGCGGGTTTTATGCGGCAATGCGAGCCATTAGCCAGCAGGATGGCTATCCAGATTACACATGGGTGGAAAAAGGGCGCGCTGGTCGTTTACTCGTTAGTCCGACGGTTTGGGAAGAGTTGGCCAAAGTGCTGATGACCACCAACACCACGTGGGCGCAAACGCGCAACATGGTAGAGCGCTTATGTGCACTGGGCGCACCTTATTACCCGCCGCCAGAGCCATCGCCTGAGGAAGAAAATGGGGCTTTGTTCCCACAGGAAGCCCATTCGGACGAAGAAGCGCCCGCAGACTTGCCGCCGCCCGAACCACAAGGCTATGCCTTCCCCACACCGCAGCGCATTGCGGCGATGTCTCCCGCAGAGTTGGACGAGGCCATTCGTGCGGGCTATCGCAGCGCTTATCTGCATGAGCTGGCGGTGGCGATTAGCGAGGGGCGGCTTGATGTCGAGGCGTGGTATAACAGCCCGCTACCTTCGCATGAGTTGTATGCGCAAATAAAGCGGCTTAAGGGGTTTGGTGATTATGCCGCAGGTACGATGATGCGCCTGTTGGGGCGTTTTGACCGTATCGCCATCGATACCGAGTGCCGCAACGCCTATCGTGCTATCACTGGCAGCGAAACCGCCGAGAACGGGGAGATTTTGCGCTACTATGAGCCGTTTGGGGCGTGGCGTGGGCTGGCGATGTGGATGGATATTATCCGCGAGTATATGCTCAATCAGGGTTAAAAGCAGGGGCAGCCCTAGTTTTGGCCGCCCCGTTGCTATCAGCCCTCTAAGATGCGTTTGAGGTTGTTCAAGCCCTCTTCCAAATCGCGCTCATTTTTCCCCTCTACGGCTAGTTTGTTGAGCATTTTGCCGAGAATAGAGCCGGGTAGATTGTACTCCACTTCGACGGTGAGCAACGTCCCCGCGCCTTGTGGCTGCATGGTGTAGGTGAAGGTGCTATCGAGGCCGCTCTTTGTTTGAACGACAAGCCGCGCGTTTGGCTCTAGCTCAATAACTTCATGTTCGCCCTTAATTTTGACGCCCATCATGTTATAGACATAGCGCGAGACTGAACCAACTTGGGTTGGTGGTGGTGTAACGCGCGTTTGTTCTTCTAAAGGCGGCCACCATTCGGGCATTCGCTCTGGCTGGTTGGCGATCATATCAAAAACAGCATCTGGTGGGGCGTTTATCTCAATTGATTTGCGTACACTGGGCATGAAGCTCCTCCTAAAATATAGTTTTTACCTTGCCAATCCTTGTGGGGCAAACACTTTTGGGAAAAGTAGATTGTCGGCAGTGATGGTATCCCGAAGCGTTATCACGCTAACCTGATTATAACCCTATTCTATCCGCTATAGCCCTTAAAGCTGTGTTAAGCAAACGCATTCCCCCCTTTTTGCGGGGTTTGTGGCGAAACGCGCTAGGATATGATTAAATTACACACGTCCTAGATTTGGCAGTAAGGAAAGTACAGCATGATTGGGCGACGCATGGTTATTGTAGTTCTCGTAGTGCTTGCACTATGGGGTGGCGCTGGCGCGCAGCAGGGCGGTGTTCCGCTGGTGGCGCTGGTGAATAATTCTGGCCAATGGGTTGTGGCCAGCGGTGATGGGGCTTATCGCTGGATTGTCACCAACCCCGGCGAGCAATTGGCGCCAGATGTCGGTTATCACTGGTCGCCAAATGGCGATATGCTCTTTTGGGGTATCCAAGAGGGGGCACAAGTGCGCCTTCTGATGGGGGATATTGCCTCGATGAGCGCCCGTGAAGTGGCCGTTGTAGATGGTCTCGTCAGCGGGGGCGAATGGATAGATAATAGCACTGTGGTCATCGCCGCGCAGAATAACCTGTTAGCCCTATCAGTGGATGGCCGCACGCGCACATTGGTGACGGCGAGTAGCCCGATTAGCTTGCGCGCCGTGCTTTCCGATTCGCCCTATACACCTGCGCCAAAATCTTACGGATACGGCCATGTTTTCTACGCATCGGGCGGCGGTTATTTCCTTTATAGCATGGCGCAGGGGCAAATTATCGCCCTGCCCGGCACCAACGAAGCGCAAGCGCGTAATAGTGGCCTGTGGGCAGATAATGCGCCCTTGCTGGCTTACTGGGGCTTTGATGATGACGGGACGAGTAACTTGTATGTCGTTGGTGTAGAGAGCGGGACAATCCTCAATGTCGATAGTGGCCGCAGCGCGCCGATTTTCCCGCTGGCGTGGCGCGCCAATAGCACCGAACTCATCTATCGCGATGGTAGTAATGCGTTACGGCTGGCAGATGTTGGCTGTGCGGTGCGCAGTTGTAGCGATAACCCGCTGGCGGCTGGCGTGGCTTTTCTATCCGCTACCGCCTCCGAAATTCAGACAACGGAGGACTATGCCTTTTATCGTGAAGATACGGTTATTTATGCCGTACCCTTTAGCTGTGTGGCGAGCGATAGTTGCCTCGATAGTGCCGTCGCGGTTGTGGGCGATGCCGCGCCCCAAACGCCCTATCACGTCGCTGATGGACGGCTGGTCTATACGGCCTTCCGCGATGATGCGCGCAACCCTAATGATCGCAGCGTCCATATTGTTGACCTCGCCTGTTTGAATAGCGGGGCTTGCGAGGCTGTCACCTTGTTACCGGATGCAGCGGCGGGTTTGCTCTCGGCAGATGGCGCTTATGTGGTGGTAGACATCATCGGGCAGGGGATGCAAACGCTGAATGTCGATACGTTGACGCTCTCATATCTCTCTGGTTCGGGCGGGCCACTCGGCAGCAGTTTGTCGTTCGCCCGTTGGCAATAGGGAAGCGAAAAGGTGGGGCTAGCCCAACCCCACCGC
>WGEI01000550.1 GCA_015492875.1 Anaerolineae bacterium
GACCATCAGTAGAGGTTGACCCCATGATAGGGATAACTAAATCGTCCATGCGCGGCAGAACACGGCGGAGTTTTTCGGTCTCAAAAGATGGTCCAGCGTGGAGGTCACCACCGAAAACGGAGACGCCCCACATAAATTGCTCATTTGTTGGTACGAAGGTGCTACCGCTGCCTGCCGTAGCAATGCCACCGCCCTGTCCTAAAGAGGCGACATCTTCTACATCAGCGTAAGGCACATGGCTGAAATCGCCACGGGGCAAAGTGAAATTGACATTGACCCAGCCCGGCCCAAGGTCTGTAGCGACTTGATACCAAACAAGGTCACGCGCAACGCCTAAAACGGGTAATTCCGTGCCACCGACAACGGTCATCAAAATGGTGTAGCCAGCGCCGGGGCCTGTACGAACATTGAGAAAGCTCGTATTCACAACAAGAATGGGTGTGGCGAATTGCTGTTCTTCTTCAGCAGCATTGGCAATACCGCCGAAAGCCATCACCACTAATAATAGACATAAGAGGGTTATTACAAGTGCTTTTTTATGGGTTTTCATTAGTAGTACCCTTCCTAGAACCACCGACCCGAATCATTCAGGGCATCAATGACATCGAGTATAAAATAAAATTGCGATTTGTGCCGCATATTCGTTGTTTGGTTTCGCTAACAGTATAGTCTTACCGTGCATATTGCGCAAATGGAGAAAAGTCCTAATCTCTCTTGCGCTCCACTATTGCTATTACGCTAAAGCCCGTTATGATGATAACGTTTTGCCCTAAAGTGCAAGTGAATTAGGGAATAGACCGTGCAGAATTCGCCTTTTCAAGTTCGTTATAACCGTGAACAGATAGATTGGATTGACCGCCGCCTGAGAAAGCACATGGCGCGCTTTGGTTACACGGTTATTGATACGCCCATTATTGATCAAGCTGCGCTATTTCTCACCCGCGCAGGCGACCAGATTATCGAGAAACTCTACACATTTGAATATGGTGGCCAACAGCTAGCCTTGCGGCCAGAGTTCACTGCGGCAGCGGCTTATCGCTATTTGACGACCTGCGAACACGGCGATGTGGTTCACTGGCAATTTAGCGGCCCTGTGTTTGAAGATGAAGCGCATGATATTGTGCGCGGCGCACAGCGATATAGCACGGGCGCGGAATGTATTGGTATGGATGGCCGTGTGGTAGAAGCCGAGATAATCGGCATGGCGGCTTTGGGGTTGCAAGAACTGGGTTTAGATAATTACCAATTAGAACTAGGGCATGTTGGCTTATTGCGCCAATTATTAGAGCCAATTGGTCTAGATAATCGCACAGAGCGTTTTATTTTGGCGCGGCGGCGCTTCTTGCGCCAGCCAGATGGTGAGGCCGAGATATGGGCTGCATTTGAGCAAATTTTGCTGAACGATGTGCCTGAGCAGTATCAAGTGAGCCAAACTGATATAGACCAGACCCAGCAAATGGTAGGTGTGGCTTTGCAAGTGGCGCGGCGTAGCCAGACAATGGGCGGGCGCTCTCAAGATGAGATTGCGCGGCGATTGGTGCGCAAGCAACAACGCGCTGCTTTACGAGAGCAAGTTGCGGAAGCGTTGAAGCTATTGACGCAGTGGGTACAGCTTAAGGGAGCGCCTGAGGCTGTGTTGAACCAGTTGAAAATCATGGCCAATGGCAATGAAATGGCGCTTAAAGCCATTACAGAATGGGAAAGTGTGCTCAATTTGCTGCCACATTATGGCATTACACCAAACCGCATTGTACTGCATCCAGACCTCGCCCGGTCGTGGGAGTATTACAGCGGGCTAGTTTTTGAGCTGTGGATTGATAAAACGCTCATTGGCGGTGGCGGGCGCTATGATGACCTCATTCGTTTTGTGGGGCATGATGTTTCTGTGCCGGCGGTAGGGTTCGCCTATTATACCGATATTTTAGCGCATATGATGCAATATACTTCTGAAGATAAGCCTTGTCTTACGCTGGTGGATAAATATGACCTTGCGGATAGCGCTCTTCAGTGGGTTACGGCATTACGGGCTAAAGGATATTGCGTTGTCATCAGCGATACTAGTGAAAATCACCAGCTGGTTGTGGAGCTTTTAGACGATGGTTCGGTGGCGTTTGATGGAGAACTCTACACACTTGACAATTTGAGCGCACTAGAGCAGGCCTTGTGGGGATAACATGACGGAAGAAC
>WGEI01000551.1 GCA_015492875.1 Anaerolineae bacterium
ATCAACATAGAGCGCGATGGAATCGTCGGCGCGTCATGAGTTAATGGTTTTGGCGGGGGCGCTGGTGTGCTGGAGGGCGATTGCGAGGTCTTAAGCAAACGCATTTGACCGGCAGGCACACGTTCTTCTAAATTACCGGGGTCAAAAAGGGGCGGCGCACAAAGCACCATACGCGCAACACGCTCCGGATTTTGTTTAGCATATTCGGTTAAAACCCAAGCCCCCAGTGCATGGCCAATAAAAGCGGCTTTGGGCAAGCCCATCTCATCCATAAAGCGCGCTAATAGCTGCACCTGTTGTTGTAATGATAGTTTGGCAGGATTTTTACTGGAATCACCAAAGCCATACAAATCTACAGCATAGACACGATAGGAAACGTGCAATTGCTGGATAGTGGGTATCCAATAGCGCCATGAGCCGAGCCAGCCATGCAACAGCACAACTGGACGACCACGACCAAGAACTTCGTAGTGAACAAGGTCTCCGCCTAGGGTAATAGCGCTCATAATTCGCTCTCAATGATGCTGGCGGCTCGCGGATTAATCCGCGCCGACTTCCTGCAAAATTTCGGCAACCCGTTGGGTGAGTTCATCGGGCGCAAACGGTTTCAGAATATATGCAACTGCACCAGATTCTATGCCGGTTTGAACCTCTTCATCCTGCCCCTTAGCAGAGAGAAAAACCACCGGAATATCTTTGACAATATCAATAGCCTTCATAGCACGACATGCTTCGTAGCCGGTCATGCGTGGCATACGCACATCCATCAAAATCAAATCGGGTTTTTCTTTCTGAGCCAGTTCGACGGCTTCTTCGCCATTAGCGGCTTGAACAATCTGATGCCCGGCAAAAGTGAGTGTGAAGGCGATTAACTCGCGAATATCGCGTTCATCTTCTGCGACGAGAATACGCGCCATAGAAACTAATCCCCTGTTGATTCAGTATTGGCCATCATCGTTTGCGTTGTTGTCATATATCCGGGCTGGTTAATGGGTAATGAGATGAAGAAGGTTGTACCAACCCCCTCTTCTGATTCAAACCAGACATCTCCATTATGCAGCGCAACCAGCTCTTTGACAATTGGCAGCCCCAATCCCGTACCCGAAACTTCTAAGGCAAGCGCATGTTCTTCATAGCGCTCGAAACGCTGCCACACTTTCTCACGGAAATTCTCTGGGATGCCGAGGCCGGTATCACGAACAGTAATCAGCACGCTGTTGGTACCGGGCTGGCGGGCAGCCTCAACATCAATTTTACCGCCTGCGGGCGTATAGCTGAAGGCGTTATCTACGATATTGGCAATAATATTGATGACGCGGTCACGGTCTGCTTGAATAGTGGGCAAGTCTTCAGCAATGTTGACATTGACGGTGTGATTACGTGCGGCGTGATGAGGCCGTTGCCGCAAACGGTCAACCACGTTAACAATCAATTCACGCAGGTCAACCTCAACAATTTCAAGCTTCTGCAAGCCACGATCGATTTTAGCGATGCTGAGCACATCGTCCACCAATGTAGCGAGACGGTCTACATTGCTCTTGATTTTCGCCAGCGCGTTTTCTTGCTGTTCAGCGAGGCTACCAGCCGCCCCCATCAACAGTAAGTCTGTATACCCCTTAATCGGCGTCAATGGGGTGCGGAACTCATGAGAGACACGGGTGATGAAGTCGCTCTTGATGCGGTCAATTTCGACATCGCGGGTAATATCGCGGAAGACCGCCACCGTACCAAGGAAACGCTCACCACTAAACACGGGCGACACATTCACACTGACCACGCGGTTACCAAGGTCAAAACGCTGGTCAAGCGCACGCCCCTCTGTATCGGTCTTCAGTTGATGCGCCCACTGGTCTAGCGCTTGCGCCCATGTGCGCACCCTCTCGCCATAAAGCTTACCTAGCTCGGAGAGTAACTGGCCTTGAACTTGTTCGCGCGGCAAATCGAGAATGCGCTCAGCAGCACTATTGAAGAGCATCACTGAACCGTCGGCATCGGCAAGAATCACGCCATCTGCGATACTTTCGAGAATAGCGGTATTACGTTCAGCTTCTTCCTGCTCTTGACGAAGGAGATGGCCAAGTCGCTCGGCCTGTTCGCGGATGAGATGATAAAGCTCTGCCGAACTGATATGCGAGGCCACTTGATTAGCCGCCGCCAAAAGCAAACGCACCTGCTCTTCTGAGAAGGCGTGAACCCGATGAGATAAGAGCACCATAACGCCCTGCACATCATCGTTCGTCTCTAGCAGCACGCCCATTGCACTGCGAAAACCTTCAGCGCCCGGCGCATCGGGATTCCAGAAATCCGCCTCATGCAAATCGTTAATCACAACATATTGATCGTGCTGGATGAGCCACGTGGCAACTTGTTCGGCAGGGTGGTAGCGATGCTCGTTACCATTCACAGTGCTGGAAGAGTCATCATTCAACACACTACGGCTATAGAGATTATCGGTAATGGGGTCACTAAGCAGGATAGCGCCATCATCCGCGTTTACGGCCTGTCCAACCATTTCTAGCGCGCGCGCAAGCAGCAAGTCCATATCCAATGTTTGCGTCAATTCAGACGTGATGCGATAGAGCGTATCCAGACGGTCACGCTCTTGCTCAAGCTCGGTTGTGCGCTCATCAACGAGGCGTTCTAGCTCATCAGCAAAGCTAGAAACACGGATGAATAAACGAGCATTTTGGATCGCCGCCGCCAGCTGTGAAGCCACCGTTGTCAAAATGCGTTCAACATTCACATCAAAAGCGCGGGTGCGTTCGCGGTCACGCACGGCCAATACGCCCATAACTTGGTCACCAGCAATCAGCGGCACACCCATATAGCTCTTAATATCACCTTCGCCATTAGTGATGCCGAGACTGCGGCGCAGCTCATCTAGGCTGTAGTAATCAGCACCCAAAGTTAAAGTGCGGCGCTTTTTAATCACATACGAGACTTCGTCGTCGCCCAACATACGGGGCAGCACATCGACTGTATCATCGCCTTGTACCACGAGCGGGAAGGTAATTTCGTTCGTTTCCCCATCATAAAGCGCCAAATACATCTCGCTAGCGCCAGTAATCGGCGGCACTTGTTGGCGAATCACCCGAATCATATCATCCAGATTAAGCGTGGAAGAGATGGCTTGTGATAGTGTGTTAATGGTGAGCAATTCTTCAAAGTTGGCGTTTTGCTCAGCAGTCAAACGGGCATTTTCAATGGCGACGGCCACCTGTGCGCCAAGCGCGCGGGCAAGGCGAACCTTTTGCTGGGTGATGGGCTGATTAGAGCGTTGTTGTAGCTGGATAAGGCCTATCACTTGTTCGCGCACTAATAGCGGCACCAGCATACGCGCGCCATAACCTTGCCTCCGCAATTCCTCAAGCTCTTTTGGCCACAGGTTCTCTTCTAGCTTTTCGGTATCCACTAAGACAATAACTTCGCGATTTTGGAGGACGTGGTTCTTAGCGGGGTAATCGGCCAAGTTCAAAGTTTCACCGCGCGCCATAATGTTGGTATCATCGCCATCTCGATTGAGATTGACCAACACGGACAAACGGTTATCAACATCATCCCATTCGAGAATGGCACAGTCGTCCATCTCAAGGGCGCTGAACATCAATTCAACCACTGTCCGCAGCACTTCATCCAGCTCTAAGGTGAGCGAAGTCGCTTGGGCAGCCTCTAGTAACGTGCCTAGTTCGTTGGTACGGGCAAACATTTGCTCGAACAAATCGGCATTAGCGAGCGCGATAGCCACCTGACTGGCGAAGGCCATCGCTACGTGTTGATCGGCACGCGCTTCATAGAAACCGGGAACATCTTTGGTGAGCACCATCATACCCACGACATTGGCCTGATTGACCAGCGGGACACCGAGCCAGCTTTTTGCGCCAACATCGCCGGGCAATAACCCGTCTTTGAGGCCACCTGGATCGCCATCAATCATGGTGCGGCGCGATTCAATCATCTGGCTCACCCGCGCATCCTCTGAAAAGCGAATGCGCAGGCCAACTTGTGCATCCACACCGCGTGCGCCTTCCAGCACCATATAGGGGCCGTTGCGCCGCCAGATTGTCATGGTGTCGTAGTCGATAATCCACGACATCTCTTCGAGGGCTTGCATAATTACATCGCTGCGTTCCAGCGCAGAGGTGATGCGGGTAGAAACCTCTGTGAGGGCAGCAAGCTGGTTGGCGCGATTTTCGATTGCTTTTTCAAGGCGAACCCGTTCGGTCACGTCTTCAACGAGCAACACCGCGCCGCGAATTGCTTCTCCAGAGCGCAATGGGTAGACATAGAAGTTTCTTAAAACATCATTGCCTTCGGTATCGACTGAACTTTGACTGAGGATTTCTGTGGGACGCCCTTCCTCCAGCACAATACGGAGGTTATCGGCGAGGAATTCACGCCAATGTTCGCGATAGCTAAACAGGTCGTGATAGAGGGCGTCATCAGTCCAGCCATAGCGACGGCGCATGAAGTCATTGATGGTGATGACGCGGCCAGAGTTATCCAGCACGACAATACCCTGCTGGATAGATTCAATGACCGATTCATTGAGCACACGGAGGTTAACCGCTTGATTGAAGAGGCGGGCGTTTTCAATCGCAGTGGCGACAAATTGGGCAATACGGCGCAGCAGGTTGTGCTGGTTAAAGGCGTGTATATCATTTGCCCCTAAATGCAAAACGCCGACGCATTGGCCACCCGTGAGCAAAGGCAACAGCATACTGGCATTTTCGCCATTTTCATAAGCCTCGCGCAGGTCGTCAAAAGCCTCTATCGCATTATCGCCCTTTTGGAAGAAGAGGTTAGCGCGCTCTTCAAAAGCTTGCCCTAAGGCGGTGCGTTCTAGTGTGCCGCGGCGATGCTTTTGGATGATGGCCTGATTATTTTCATCAATGGCCATGTCAATAACGTCGTAAACAATATCTTCAGTATCTAAGATGGCCAACGTCACATGTTTAACGGGCAAAATGCGCCCGATGCCGCTACCTGCAGCGGTGGCAATATCGCGCAAATCTAGGGAGCGTGACATGCCTTCAACCATTTCGCTCAAGCGGGCTTCTAATTCGGCATTCTCGATGCTGGCGCGATAAAGCGTCATATTCTCCAGCATAGTCGCGGCTTGGTGAGCGAAAATTTCTAGAATCTCGATGGTGCTGCGCTCTGGACGGTTGTTATTGTGCGGGCGGTCGAGGCTCATCAAGCCCAATAATGTGCCATCAGATGCCAGTAGTGGCACTAATAGCATATCGCCATCTTGCCATGCCGATGCGCTGGTAGCATCAATAGTACGATTGCCCTCATACGCTGGGCTGAGCAGCTTGATAGCGTCAAAATACCATTTATCGATTTCACGGGCCGGCAAGTAATAAGACTCACTTTGACGGAACTCGGTTAAGAACACCTTTCCTAAAAGGGAGAGGGGAAACACCCGTTGCGCGACATCGTTTAAGAAGAAACTCAGCGGCATGCCCGCATGGGCGACAGGGCGCAAAATGCCATCATCATGCTCGGCAAGGAACATGAGCACGGTATCAAACCCGACGGATTGCTGCACACTATAGGCGATGGCTTCTAGAATATCGACAGGCTCAGCATTGCTTTGGAGCATTTGGCCGAGTTCAAAGATGCGGTTCAATTGTTCAGCGCGGCGGCGCAGGCGTTCACTACGTTCAACCTGTTCGCGATAGCGCAAAGCATTAGAGTAAGCAATAGCGGCTTTACTGGCCATCGTCGTGAGAAAGGCAGCAGCACGTTC
The DNA here is from genome assembly GCA_015492875.1 of Anaerolineae bacterium. GTDB lineage: Bacteria > Chloroflexota > Anaerolineae > Aggregatilineales > Phototrophicaceae > S146-30. Next base: position 5,753 of record WGEI01000551.1, read on the forward strand.
ATCAAAGCGATGTGGCTCATCAGAATAGAGATGGAGTACACCGACAATTTCATCGACGTAGAGAATAGTCACGGCAATAGCTGAACGCGCTTCTGAAGGTTGAACGCTGAGATAACTTTGGGCGTAATCCCCCACAATAACAGGGTCTGCGCCGCGCTCCATTGCTTCACGCTCAATATCCATTAAAGTGTAAACATCGCTATGCGCCCCAAGACGGCGGTCTACTTCTGGCTGGTTGGCCAACTGCCATTTGCTCGATGGGCGCAATAATACAATCGTGCCGCCGCTGGCTTCTGCCGCAGCGACAGCCTCGCTGATGAGCACATTCAACACGGCCTCAAGGTCTAACGTTGTGGTTAGCTCGTTACTCACCCGAGAAATGGCATCAAGCTCGCGGATACGGCGGTCGAGGTTTTCGCCCGTTGCTTCGTAAAGGAGCAGGCGGTCAATCACGCTAGCAATCTGGGCAGCGATAGATTGCAGTAGCCGCATATCCTCTTCCGAATAGGGAGGATTAGCGCGATTGGCGATACCAATTTCGCCAATAC